>NZ_CP087107.1:332500-542519 GCF_028583545.1 Methylobacterium sp. NMS14P
CTCCGGCCGGGCTCCTCGCCAGACTGAGCGTGTCGTTGATCCGCACTGTTCGCGTGCGCCTGTGCGACGCCTGCCGCAGGGGCCGGGCTCACGCTGTCAGTCGGGTTCGGACTGCTCGGGTCCGGCAGACCAGATCCCGCTTCCCTGAGATGTCCCGGGGCTTCGGCGCTCCGGCCGGCTCCTACGTCGATTTGCGTCTGGCTCGGCAGGGCCTGCGCGATACCTGACGGTTGATCCGGATTCGCGCTGCCAGCCACGCCGTGACCGGCTGAGACCCGTAGACCTGCTGCCGCCTCCTTCAGATGCCCCGGCGCTTCGGCGCTCCGGCCCGGTCCTTCGCCAGCCTGAGCGCGGTCCGGATCGGCAGCGTCCACCTGCATCTGCGCGATGCTTACCGAGGGATGCAGGCTTGCGACGGCGGTCGCGCCGTGCTGCTCCCGTTCGGGTGCGCCTGTGCCAGCGCCCGAAGGATCCGCACCCGCGATCGCGCTGCGTTGTCCCGCGGCTTCCGGAATGGCGCCCGCTCGCGCCCCATTATCCGGGCTTCCGGAGCGCTCCTCCCCGGTTGTGAGCAGCGCATGTTTCAGCCCAGGCTGTGTCGTGGGATTGAGACCATTGACCTGGGCTGGCGGAGCTTCGGACGCCGCATGCCCGGTCGCCGGGGCCGCGCTCGGGGCTTGCGATGCGGCCTCACCGGTCGTGGTTGAGGACGGACCTGCCGGTTCCCGCGCTGAGGCGTCCCCCGAAGTCGCCGCGCCGCCATCCGATCCGGCATCCGGAGCGGACGATGAACCCGCTGCGCGGGCTGCGCTCGCCTCAGCCCCGCGCGCCAGAGGCTGAAATGCGGGCTCCGGGCCTGTCCGAGCCGGCCCAGGGGCGGAGGCCGGATCTCTGAGGCCGATGAGGCCGAAATCGGCGGTGTCAGATCGGGCGGAAACGACCGAGGGCGGCTCGGCCGTCACGAAACCGGATGCCCCGCTGGCGGGACCTTCGTGACGGCTCGAGCCGAGCGGTCCGCCCGTATGGACGGGGCTCGCCGCTCCGCCCGTCGTCGGCGACACGCTGCCCTGATCCCCCGGGAAGGCGCTGATGCCTCCCGGTACGCCGAGATATGATGTCGCCTCGATACCGTGTGCGGGGTGGTCGACGAAGGCATCCGCAGCGAAGACCATCGCCGAGAACACGATGATCCCGACCTGCTTGCGATGCGTGTCGCGCTCATCGGCATCGCCGGTGTCGCGCGCTTCGGACGGTCCGTGCTGATGCGCCTGGCCCGCGTGAGGAGCCTGAGGCGCGCTCGCGGTCGATCGCTCCCCGTCATCGGCGCGGGCGTCGTCGGGCGACAGGCTCAGAGTCGCGGCCGCGACGAGAGCCGCGAGCAGCGCGGCCGGGTGAACCGAGAGCTTCGTCCCACCCGCGTCCTGCGTTATCGGGAGAAGCTCGGGATAGCGCCGGGCGATCTCGTCGATGAGGGTGCGGAAATCGCTGCCCCGCATCGGGCTGTCCAAGACCTCGGACGCGATGACGTAGCTGCCGTCGATCCTGGCGAAGTGCATGATGGCGTCGCCGTCCGGCCGGCAGAAGACGAACCATGGGTCGGCCTCATCGCTCAGACCCTGCGCGCTGCCGATCTGCAGGCCGGCCCGGATCAGCGCGGCCTCGACGCGGTAGAATTCCGCGAGCTCCTGCTGCGACCAGCCGCCTCGGCACGTCGTTGCTGGTCGGAAGAATGAGATGACCGCGCCCATCGGGACCTCACGTCCGCACAGTGACTGGGAAGCAGCGTCTATCGTTCATGGAAACCGCGTCCCAGTGCATCGAAGAACGGCGCCACAAGATAGTCGAGCGCCGTGCGCTCGCCGGCCGAGACGACCACTTCCGCGGGCAGGCCCGCCAGGAGGCGTGGCCGGACGTCGTCCGGGAGTTGGTGGTCGTCGATCTCAACGGTGCCGGCGAAATAGGCCTGCTTCGTGCCGTCGTCGATCAGGCGGTCGCGGGACACCATCGTGAGCGTCCCGAAGATCGCCGAGGTGCGGCGCGTCTGGAAAGCCGGGAACTTCACCTCGGCCCGCATGCCGGCATGGACCGCCTCGAGATCGTTCGGCGCGAACTGCACGCTGATCACCAGCCTGTCGTTCGTCGGAACGATCTCCATCAGCGGCTCGCCCGAGCGGACCACCTGCCCGATCGTGTAGACCTTCAAGCCCTGGATGACGCCCGGATGCGACGCCCGGATCTCGTGCCGGCGGAGAACATCCTGGGCCACGATGAGCTTCTCGCGCAGTTCGGCGATCTTCTGGCGCGTGTCCAGGAGCTGTGCGGTCAGCGCTTCCTGCAGTTTCTGTTTGAGCTGCGCGGTCTGCATCCCCGCCTCGGTGATGCCGTTCTGCGCCTTGGCGGTCTCCGCCACGGACCGACCGATCACACCTTCGAGGCGCGCGTGCTCGCGTTCCATCATCAGGACGCGCGAGAGCGGGATGAGGTTCTTCTCGCGCAGGCCGCGCAGGCCCTCCAGTTCCTGCTGGATCAGGGCGACCTGCTGCTCGACCGAGGCCTTCTCGACCGCCAGCCCGGAGATCTCCGTCTTCAGCTGCGTGACGCGCGCCTGGATGAGGGCGAGCTGCGCCTCGAAGGACGCGCGCCGCTCCGACAGCTGGCTGGCCTGATCGTCGATCATGCCGGCGATGGCGGGCTCGGCGCGCCGCGCGGCGAGATCCGGCGGCAGGAGCAGGTCTTGCGCCTGGCTCTGCTCTGCGCGGAGGCGGGCTTCGAGGATCAAGGCCGCGTCGAGCTGGCCGCGGAGCAGATCGTTGCTGGCCCGCGATTGCACGGGGTCGATGCGGAGCAGGACGTCCCCCGCGCGAACCGTCTGCCCGTCCCGGACCAGGACCTCCTGGACGATGCCGCCTTCGAGATGCTGCACCACCTTGCGGCTTCCTTCCGCGACCACCACTCCGGGACTGATGACCGCCCGGTCGAGGCGCGCGAACGTGGCCCAGGTGCCAACCAACCCGAAGGTCGCGAAGATGACCGCGTAGCCGGCGACGGCGTACGAGCGCCAGTTCGTCGGGCCGGTCGTACTCGGCCGCCCCCCATCGGGCGTTCGTCGCACGGGTGGCGGGTTCGGGACCGCTGCGGGCGAGACGGTCATCGCTTATCCCGCGCTCCGCTGCCCGTCGGAGCCGTGGCGGCTCTGGGACGGCGCGGGGCCGACGGGCGGCACCAGCGTCGGGACCGGCCGCTGGCCGGTGATGTGGGCGAGAACCTGGTCGGGCGTGCCGAAGAGCTGCACGCGGCCCTCGCTCATGAGCAGGATCCGGTCGGCCTCCTCCAGCAGGCTCACCTTGTGGGTGACCATCACCACGGTCGCCCCGGACTGCTTCAGGACCGCGACGGCGCGCATCAGCGCCGCTTCGCCGTGCTGGTCGAGACTCGCATTGGGCTCGTCGAGCACGACCAGGCTCGGCTCGCCGTAGAGGGCGCGGGCCAGAGCGATGCGCTGCCGCTGACCGCCGGACAGCCCGTGTCCCCCCCGCCCGATCACCGTGTTGTAACCGTCCGGAAGGGACTGGATCAGCTCGTGACATCCCGCCCTTCGGGCAACCTCGATGACGCGCGCGTCGTCCTGGGCGGTAAACCGCGCGATATTCTGCGCGACGGTCCCGTCGAACAGCTCGACGTCCTGGGGCAGGTAACCGACATGCTGCCCGAGCTGCGCCTTGTCCCAGTGGCGCAGGTCGGACCCGTCGAGGCGCACCGTGCCTTCCAGCAGGGGCCAGATCCCGGTGAGGGCACGCACGAGCGTCGATTTGCCGGCGGCACTCGGACCGATGATGCCGACGACGCTTCCGGGCTCGAGCCGGACGCTCACCGCCTTGAGGATGGCGTGCGACGCGCCGGGTGCGGCCACCGAGATGGTCTCGGCCTCGATCAGGCCGCGCGGCCGCGGCAGCACCAGGCGGCGCGTCTCCGAGCCGGCCACGGCGACGAGATCGGTCAAGCGCCGATAGCTGGCCCGGGCCGCCGTGAAGCCCTTCCAGTTGCCGACGACGGCCTCGATCGGTGCGAGGGTGCGGCCGATGATGATGGACGCGGCGATCATCGACCCGGCCGAGATCTCGCGGTGAATGGCCAGATACGCGCCTACACCCAGCACCAGGGTCTGCAGGAGCATGCGGACGAACTTCGTGGCCGCAACGATCAGGCCCGCGCGATCGCTGGCACGCGCCTGAAGGAGCAGGATGTCGTCGTGGCGCCGCGCCCAGAGCCCGCGCATGGATGCCACCATGCCCAAGGCCTGCACCACCTCTCCATTGCGAAAGATCGTGGCGGCGTTCAGACCCGCGTCGCGCGAGGCCTGACTGGCGGCGTCGAGCGTCCGGCGCGTCGCGACTTCGTTCAGCAACGTGAGGCCGAGAATCGTGCCGCCGCCCAGGAGCGCCATCCAGCCGAACCAGGGATGGAGGATGAAGCAGGCGAGCAGGAAGATCGGGATCCAGGGCAGATCGCAGAACGCCAGCATGCCGCTGCCGGTCAGGAACTCCCGCAGGACGTCCACGTCCCGCAGCGCGGTGTCGTGCTGTGCGCCGGGCCGGAGCAACGTGCCGCGATGGGCGGCATCGAAGATCGGCGCGGCGATCTTCTGATCGAACACCACACCGCCGCGCACCAGGAGGCGGGCGCGCAGCATCTCCAGGATCGCGTAGACGGCGAGACCGAACGCCGCGATCAGCGTGATCCCCGCCAGGGTCGTCTCATTTCGGCTCGGGATCACGCGGTCGTAGATCTGGAGCATGTAGAGCGGGCTGACGAACAGCAGCAGGTTGATGAACAGCCCGAACACTACGGCGGTTGCCAGGACCGGCCGAAGCGAGCGCAGGCCGATGGTCAATGCCGATTGCAGCGAATGATCGCCCATACTGCCCTCTTCCTGCGATCGATCGGCACGATCGGCGATTTCCGGTGGCTCAGGTTCCCGTGCTGCTCGCGTCTGTGACCCGCAGGCGCTCAGACCAGCGAGCGTAGTCATGTGTCAGATTTTCGACAATCATGGGCCCGCCATCCCGAGACACTTACCGGTATTGCGGCATTCGGCGCCTCTCTTCAAACCGGTTCATACGGTATGATGATAGCGCTATCCGGAGACCTGCCAAGCATCGACATCCGTTCGGCGACAGCGGTTGCCGGCGCGTGTCTGGACAACGCGGCGTCGCGCGGGCTATATGGTGTTTGCTGTATAAGCGCCGCGTTGATCTGCGTCAGTCGGCAGGAAGGCGAAACCGCGTGTATGCCCATCAGCAACGCCTGGACTCCGAGGAGGTGTTGGAGCTGCGTCGGGAAGGCGGGCGTTATCTGAAGGAATTGAGGGAGGCACGCGGCCTGTCGCAACGACAGCTCGCAGCTCTCGTCGGTGCGGATTACTACACCTTCATCTCTCAGCTGGAGACCGGGCGCGGCCGCATTCCTCCGGATCGGTACCGCGCCTGGGCCGAGGCGCTGGCGATCGATCCGCGAGCCTTCGTCCAGAGCGTCATGCGCTTCTACGACCCGATCACCCACGGGATCCTGTTCGGCGATCTGACCACGAAGCCCGGGGCCATCGAGGCGTAGGCCGTCGAAGCTCTAGTTGTCTCGAACGTCTGGATGAGCGAGGTGCGCGGGACGCGCCTCGGCATGGAAGCAACCGTCGTCGCAGCGTCAGGACGCGGAGTGACCCGCATCGTGCATCGTCTGTGATCCGGGAAGTGACGCGTCGTCAGACGTCGTGTCAGCAGCCGAGACCGGTGCGCCGATCGCCACCATCAGCATTCGCAACCCGTCGATCCATGTATCGGCCTCGGTACGCGAGACGCACCCGGCGCGGCGGAAGGTCTTGCCGGACCCGAGCTTTACCACAACATCAAACCGGCCATCCGGCCTGTCCGTGATCCAATATTCGACATTCTGCGGCATCGGCGCTGCCCAATAACTCCTCACCTAGCGGGCAACCGCGGCCCAGAGCACGCAGCGCACAGAGTCGCGGCGACCGCGCAATTCTCCCAGCGTCCGATTTCGCGCGCCATGGTTCGATGTTCGGCGCTCGGGTCCAGCAAACATCGCGGTTCAAGCCTCCCCGCACGCGAAGATCTTCGTTTCCCGCTGGCTTCATCATCTCCGACCTTCACTGACCGGAGCGAGGCCCAACGCGTAGCCCGCGGAGAACGATCCCGCGATTTCAGGGTTAGATGTTCACTGTACAGTCAGAAGGCCGGTCCTATCTGAGGGGAACGCCTGATGACGTGCGCGTTCGGGCCGCTCTCGCCGGACGGCCCGGTACCGCGCGTCGGCACCTCGGGCGAGACACACGGTCGGCCGCGATGGGCCGTGTAGCGAGCGCTTTGAAAGGACGTGACTTGACGGACGCGTTGGTTGCTCAAGACGGCGAGGCCGATCGGTCGAGCCCACAGGTGCCTCCGGAACCGGCCATCTTGCCCACCGGTGTGCGGGATCATCTCGGCCTGCAACTGCGCGCCGCCTACGAGGCCATCACGCAGGCGCAGACCCCGCCGCGGCTGCTCGATCTCGTCGCGCAGCTCGATGCGGCTCTGGAGGGACCGCGCCGGGACGATGCTGCGGTTTTTCGCGCCGGCCTGACCGAGACACTCCCCGGCTTGCGCGCGTTCGCCGTTTCGCTCGTCGGGGACGCTTCGCGCGCCGACGATCTGGTTCAGGAGACGGTGCTCCGGGCCTGGGCACGGCAGGACCTGTTCGTACCGGGCTCGAACCTGAAGGCGTGGCTCTGCACCATCCTGCGCAACCAGTTCTACACCGAATGCCGCAAGCGGAAGCGCGAGATCGAGGACGTGAACGGTGCTGCCGCAGCGCAACTCACCGCCCCCGCTGCCCAGGAGCACGGTTCTGACCTGCAGGTCGTCTGGTCCCACATCGGCAAGCTGCCGGAGCTGCAGCGTGAGGCCCTGCTCCTCGTGGGGGCCCAGGGCCTGACCTACGAGGCGGCCGCGGAGGTTATGGGCTGCCAGACCGGGACCGTGAAGAGTCGGGTGAGCCGCGCCCGGGCCTTGCTCGTCGCCCATCTCGCCTGAGCACTTCGCACAGTCTCAGGTGGATTACGGACGGAGCCGAACTTCGACGCCTCTGAGATCCTTCGCGCGGCCCGATCGGACGGCGACATGAGGCGCGCGACGCGCGACGCCCTCGGAAGCTTCGACAGACATTCGGGCCCTGCCGCTAACGCGGCCCCCCGGCGCACGCCCCTCCCCCGCCCCGCTTCGGGCCGCACGAGCGCGTGTCGCGGCACCGATCGCAACGTCGCGGCCGTGATGGTCGATGGACCGCCACGCGTCCCAGCCCACGCCTATTCTCGAGAGGTTCGAGCCCGCTCGGTATCGACCGCCGGAAGATCGGCCGCGCGTTACGAGCGAAACCCCATGTCATCTCGGGTACCGCTGCGGACGACGCGCCTCCAGGCGGCGCTCAGGCCCCATGAAGACCGGCGCGGCGACAAAGACCGGCGCGCGCACCGCGCCTCGCGTCCTCACCGCGAAGACTGGCTGCGCAGCACATCGTGCCGCCGCGGAGCAGGTCGCCCTTAACAAACTCCTCCATCCCCGCGCGAATCCCGGCTGCGGCTGGACTCGGTTTGCAGAATCGGTCCACATGAACAGTCACGTTGGCAGAATCGGGCGAGGACCGATGACCGCAGAGGAACGGCTGGCTGAGCTGAAGGCGGCGGATATTCGCCGTCAGACACGTCGCAGGGAGGCCCTCAAGCAGAAGGGCATGACCCAGCAGAACGTGTGGCTGAAGCCGTCGGTCAAGGCCGTCATCGACCAAGCGATACAGAACGGTCGGTTCAAGAGCCGCACCGAGGCGATCGAGTGGGCGCTCGCGTCTGCCTTCGAGGAGAAATCGGCATGACGTAACGGGCAAAGCAGAAGGCCCCGAGGCGGGAACCTCGAGGCCTTTGGACCTGACATACCCTGGGATGGGGCGCGACAGGCGATTCGCACCCCCTTTATGCCCCCTCCCCCAGGCCGTCGTCAAGAACACCCTTCGGGGTGAACGGTCCCGCTTTGCCTCCTGAGAGGAGGCGGACGAGGTGGAGACAGTTCATTCCGGTGGCCGGCCGCTCACGCGCGCCGCGCTCGCCGGCCGGAGACGCGCGCTCGAAGCCGGGCGAACGATCTCGCGCAGGGAGCTCTCGGCGGCCGGCCGGGACGCGGCCAAGGCCCTGCGCCTGCGCCCTGCCCTGCGCTCCATTCTCTCGGCGCTCTGCGCCGTGTGGGGCGAGCAGGAGTGGGAACGCTTGGTCGTGTGGCCGTCGAACGAGCACCTGTGCGCGATGACCGGGCTGTCGGAGCGCGCGCTCCGGTACGGCTTGCGCGACCTCGTGGCCCTGGAGGTCATCACGCCTCGGGACAGCGCGAACGGCAAGCGCTTCGCCATTCGGGCGCCGGGCGGCGCCGTCATCGACGCTTACGGCTTCGATCTCACCCCCATCGTCGCTCGAAAGGGCGAATGGACGGATGCGCTCGCGGAGGCGACCGCGAGAGAGGCCCGAAGACGGCGTTCGTTCGATCTTCTGACCGTCCGTCGCCGCGCGGTCGCGGAGGCCCTGAGTGCCCTCCGTACGCGCTTTCCGGGAACGGACGCCGCCGATCTGTTCGCAGCACAGGAGTCTCTGGAGCTGAGTACGCCGAGCAGGCGAACGTCCAGTGCCGATCCGGATCTCGTCCTCGAGGCCTGGGGAGAACTTCAGATCATGACGGAGGAACGCTTCTATCAGGCCGCCTCTGCCGGCATTTCCAGCCGCCACATAGAACAAGACACCGGATCTCCTACCGATCCTTGTGCAAGGGCTCCCGAGGAGGAGCCTGGGCCGGTCCAACTGCCCGAGCCGGGCCTCGTCGCGGCTGCCTGCCCCGTGGCTGGTGAATTCGGCGTTAAGCTCAGGACAGAGGCGGACGTCATCGAGGTCGGCCGCCTGATGCGCGGCGGGATCGGGGCGCATCCCTCCGCCTGGAGCGAGGCCTGTGAAGCCCTCGGCCCGTTCCGGGCCTCGGTGCTCGTGCTGATCGTCGCGCAGCTGCACGACGACGACGTGCAGCGGGGTGAGATTCGCATCCGGAATCCGGGCGGCTACTTCCGGCAACTCGTCCGCCTGTGTTCCGAAGGCCGCTACGGGCTCGAAGCAGAACTCATGGCGATGCGCAGGAGGAAGATGACGTGAGCCGAGCGGGACGGCGTCGCCCGGGACGGATTTCTCGAGGGCTCCTTTGGCCGGCGGCTGGTCCGCGCTTTGCGGCCCGGTGTCGGTCTGAGGCGAGGGTCGTGCACGCGTCCCCTGCCCTGCTTTCAGGAGCCGCACTCGGGGATCGTCGGCCGCGCCTGGGGCTGGACACATCCGCGCGAATCGGGCTCACCCTATCGTTTGCGGTGAACTGGGCATTTCGACCGTTTCACCGTGAACGAGACAGGGCCGATGAACCAGCATCTCTCCGGCGGGCCACTGGCGCCTGCGCCAAATCAGACTGCCGGCGACGATGCTCGCCTGCTCGGTGCGAAACTGCGCGAGATCGCGTCCGTCGTATTCTCGCCGTCCGAGGCCAAGACGCTTCGGCGTTTCACCTCCGGCGAGGTCGCGCGCATCCTGGGCGTCACCGACAGCCGGATCCGGCAACTCTCCCCCGACCTTCTCGTCTCCGAGCCCGAAGTCGCCCCGGGTGGACGGCGGATGTACACGCTGGCCGACATTCACGCCCTGCGCGCGCATCTCGATGAGATCGACCGCGTCGGGCGCCGCTACCTGCCACACCGCGATCCCGACAAGGGTGAGCACCTGCAGATCATCGCCTGCGTCAACTTCAAGGGCGGCTCGGGCAAGACAACGACGGCCGCGCATCTCGCGCAGTCGCTCGTGCTGCGCGGCTACCGCGTGCTGGCGGTCGACCTCGATCCGCAGGCCAGTCTCTCCACGCTGCTCGGCGTCCGACCCGAGAACGAGCGCGAGCCCTACCGCACCATCTACGATGCGATCCGCTACGGCGAGGAGCGGTGCGGCCTCGGCGCGGTCATCCGGGAGACCTACTTCACGGGACTCGACCTGGTCCCGGCGGATCTGGAACTTGAGGTCTTCGAGTTCGAGGCGCCCAACCACATGGCGCGGCGGAAGGCGAACGATCCCGAGCCGCCCTTCTTCGTGCGGGCCGGCCTCGCGCTTGAGGAAGTCGCGGACCGCTACGACGTCGTCGTGATCGATTGTCCGCCGCGCCTCGGCTACCTCACCATCGCGGCTCTCTGCGCTTCGACCTCGCTCCTCATCACGATCCATCCGCAGATGCTCGATGTCTCGAGCATGCGCCAGTTCCTCACGATGATGGACGAGCTGATGGAGCCGGTCCGGGAGCAGGGGGGTGTGCGCACCCACGACTGGTTCCGCTACCTCGTCACGCGCTTCGAGCCGCAGGACACCCCGCAGACCGAGGTGGTCGCGATGCTGCGCGGCCTGTTCGGCGAGCGCGTTCTGACCAAAGCCATGCTGCAGTCGGCCGCGGTGTCGAACTCGGGCCTGCGCGGCCAGACCGTGTACGAGACACCGCTGCGCCGCGACGAGGTGACGGGCTCGACCTACCGCCGCGCGCTCGACGCGCTCGACGCGGTCAACAGCGAGATCGAGACCTTGATCGCACGTGCATGGGGCCGGGTATGAGCCAGAAGAAGCGCCTGAGCGCGATCATGGGCGCGCCGATCCAGACGGATGTGGCTTCGCCCGCACATCCCGATTCCTCAAAGACTTACCCCCCTGTGACAGGTGTCACACCCCCTCCCCTGGTGCCGGAGAAGCGACCCGCGGCGGCGCGCTCGATCGCTGCCATGTGGGCGGCGGCCCGTCCAGTGGTGGCGCAGGACGGGGCCGTGGTCGAACTCGATCCGAGCCTGTGCGAGCCATCCGCCATCGCCGACCGGGTGCCCGATGTGACGGACGCGACGTTCGACGCCTTCGTGGATCAGATCCGGGACGAAGGCCAGCATACGCCGATCCTCGTCCGCCGGCATCCGACCAAGTCTGACCGCTACGAGATCGCCTACGGGCGGCGTCGCACGCGGGCGGCCGCGGCGCTGGGCAAGCCGGTTCGCGCCGTCGTGCAGGATCTGACCGACGCCGAACTCGTGGTCGCACAGGGCTCCGAGAATCTGGCGCGCGAGGATCTCAGCTACATCGAGCGTGCCCACTTCGCCCGGAACATGGAGCGGGCCGGCATCGCGCGCGACCTGATCCTGAAGGCGATGGCCGTGCACCGGACCGAACTCGACCGCTATCTCGATATCGCGGAGAGCATCCCTGCCCCGGTTCTCTCGGCCATCGGCCCAGCTCCGAAAGTCGGTCGCCCTCGCTGGCTGACGCTGGCCGACCGGATCAGGGCGGCGAGCCCGGAGCGGATCGACGCCGCCCTCACCTCGCCGAAGCTGGCCGGCAAGCCCTCGGATGAGCGCTTCGCGGTGATCCTGACCGAACTCGCCGCGCCGCAGCCGCAGAAGGCGAAGCCGAAGGCCGAGACGCTGAAGGATCCCAGAGGCCTGAAATTCGCCCGCGTGGAGCGGAGCACGACCGGTCTGCGCCTGACGCTCGATGAGGCGATCGCGCCCGGCTTCGGGGATTACCTGGCCGACCGGCTGCCCGAACTCCTCGCCGCGTATCGAGCGAGCCGAGACTGACCACCTCAGGCGCCGCAGACCCAGGCGGCGTTCGGGAGATCGGGAGCGCACCGGCTGTGCCGGACGCACCGAGCGTCTTCTCTGCCGACGAGGGGCGCCGGCACGACCGGTCAGGATCGGTGCCGTGATGTTCCGCGGGCGCGCGTGCCCCGCGCCTGTTCGCACGGGGGATCGCGCCCTGATCGCTCGCCGGGAGGCGGTTCGCCCGAAGGGGAGGGCGCGCGGTGCCGCCGAGCGCTGGACCCGCCCGCGATCCCCGGACGCATCGCGGCCTCGCAGGGCAGATCCTGGTCGTGGAAGCGACGGAGCGTGCGGTCGCGTCGACGCGCCGAGCCCGGTCTGCGGTGAAGAGCAAGGGTCCAGGAGGCAGAGCACCGCCGCGCCCCCCGGCGAGGTCGCGGCGGTGGATCGTTGACGGACCGCGTGCCGGGCCCGGGCTTCATGATGGCAAGCTGCCAATCGCTCTAACGCGCTGGCACGCCCCGACAGGCGACGGACCGAAGCGCGACGCCTCCAGCCGGGAGAACGATCGCGTACTGTGGCCGCGAACTGCGTGGTCCGACGGAGGCGGGCGCTGCTGATCACCGCGGCCGACGATGTTGCCGCGCCAGCCGTCCCCGATCTCGATTTCCGGATCATCGGGACCGGTCCCGCCAATTCGAGGGGGACCCGTCGCCTGACTGGTCGGAACGGCGCCCGATATCGAACAGTGGGCTGCCGCAGTGGCCGGTCAGCCGAGGTGCGTCGGCCCCATCCCTCGTGTGCTTCCAGAGGATCCGGCCTTCGCGATCGATAGCCGCGTGAGAGCCTGCGAACCGCCGCCGCCTGCCGCCGCGCGGGCTCTCAACGCCGGAACGGAGAGCCTTCAGAGGGCAGGGGGCGCCGACAGATGATGCCCCGGAGCGCCATCTCTGAGGACAGCCGGAGAGGGCAGCCAGCCCCCTCCTCGGCCCCTTGGACCGCACCCGACCAGGGGAGGCGGCGTCGCTCGCCGCGAAGCTCTGCGACTGACCGCGGACACGGATGCGCGGTCGTTTAGAGATCGTTAGCCATATTTCCGCGGCCCTCCGTGCCGCTCCGGAACCGGCCCAGGATCATCGAGGCGCACATGCTCGGGGGAGGAGACCGGAACCACGTCCGAGGCCGCCCCGTCGGGATGACACCCGTCGGACCGGCCTCCTGACCGCTGCGCGACACGCCCGAACCCCTGGGACCTGTCGCGCAGCGGCACGGGTCAGTGAGGCCGGTCTCCGGATCCATGACCGGTGACGCCGCCGGCAGCGGATCCTGGACCGGCAGGGGAGGGGGGATATCCGTCTGGCCACTGCCCGCGGCTGAGCGCTCTTTCTGGCGGCCGATCCCGGTCGAGCCGTCAGCTGAGCCACGGCGGCGGATTCGGACGCACCGGTATCTCAGTCGACGCCGCACGCGAGGATGCCGCGCCGGCGCCGCTCGGCATCTTCCCGGGCCGCCTCCTGCCAGCTTTCCTCGGGCGGGGTGATCTCGACCGTGTCTTGGTCTCGGGTGGGCCGCTCGCCCGGGAGATAGAGACTGCGCGGGTCGGCGGACAGGGCACCGGTCGTCTCGGGATCGTCGCCGCAGTTTCCGTCCGGCCGACCAGCCTGGGCGAAGGCGGGACCAGCGCACACGATCATGACCGACGTGAAGGCGATGAGCGTTCTCATGATCGGTGTCTCGGCATCCGGGCGCGCTAGAGTGATCTCGGCTGGCAGCGGGCTGCGACGGCCGCGGGCCGACCGGCTTAGCGGAGAGTTCGTGCCAAGGCTCGGCGGCAGCTATGGGCCAGGAGCATGCGACCCCTGAGTGCGTCGCGCTTGACCGCGCGGCGCCGGGCGGCCGGTGCCGGGGCCAAGCGGCGGGGGGCGCATGGACACCTCGGAACGGCTTAGCTAGCCTTCCGGAATGGCTGACAGCATTCTGGACATCACCGGTCGCGTCGGGAGCACCGTCCGCGCCGTGGCGAGTGAGACCGGCATAGGCCTTCGGTCACGGACCCACGGTGCAGGGGTCGCGGTCGACCTCGCCCCGGAAGCGGCCTTCGAACTGGGCGCGTGGCTAGTGGAGCAGGCACGGGCGCAGGGCGTGGGCCGCCCCACCGCTGCAGACCGTGATGATGTCTGCCGGGCGAGCACCGCGGAGCCGGCCGGACACGCCGCCGCGCGGGGCTCGCACAATCGGCGTTCCCGCGTCGGCAGGAAGCCGCCACCGACCCGATAGGGGTCACCGGTCCCGCTTGATCCCGCACGGCAGGGCCGGATGAGCTACGGCGTCACGCCGGCTGACCGAAGCCGCTCCGCGAGGCGCGGATACACGCGCAGCGCGTTCCCGGCGTAGATCTTGGCCCGGTCCGCGTCCGGGATCGCCGCGGCCTCGACGTAGCGCTTGGTGTCGTCGTAGGCGTGGCCGGTCTCGGGATCGATCCCGTTCACGGCGCCGACCATCTCGGAGGCGAACAGCACGTTCTCGCGCGGGACGACCTTGAGCAGCAGGTCGATGCCGGGCTGGTGGTAGACGCAGGTGTCGAAGAAGACGTTGCGCATCAGTTCGGACAGTGGCGGCCGCTTCAAGTCCTGGGCCAGCCCCCGGTAGCGCCCCCAATGATAGGGCACGGCGCCACCGCCGTGCGGGATGATCAGGCGCAGCGTCGGGAAGTCCTTGAACAGGTCCGAGGTGACGAACTGCATGAAGGCGGTGGTGTCGCCGTTGATGTAGTGCGCGCCGGTCGCGTGGAAGTTGGGATTGGCCGAGGCGCTGACATGCACCATGCCGGGCACGTCGAGCTCGACCATCTTCTCCCAGAGCGGGTACCAGAACCGGTCGGAGAGCGGCGGGTCGGTCCAGTAGCCTCCGGACGGGTCCGGGTTGACGTTGCAGCCGACGAAGCCGAGTTCCCGGACGCAGCGCTCCAGCTCGGGCACGCAGGCTTTCGGCGAGACGCCGGGCGATTGCGGCAGCTGGCAGACCCCGACGAAGTTCTGCGGCATCAGGCTCGTCACGCGGTGAATCATGTCGTTCGACACGATCGACCAGTCGAGGCTGGTGCGGGCCGTTCCGATATGGTGGCCCATCCCGCCGGCCCGCGGCGAGAACAGCGCCAGGGAGATGCCGCGCTCGGACTGGAGCTTCAGCTGCCGCCCGCTCACGCTGGCGCGCACGGCGTCGTCGCTGACCCGCAGGTCCGACGGCGCCGGGGACTGGCCCGGGTCGTTGAGCGCGCCGATCTGGCGCTTGCGCCAGTCCAGCATGGCGGCCGGCTCGGTGGTGTAGTGCCCGTGGCAATCGATCACCAAGCCCGTGTAGCGCGACGGCTCGGCCCGCGCCGCGCCCGCCGTCATCGCCGCCGCCCCCAGCCCCGCGAGGCGGCCCATGAAGCCGCGGCGGGGCAGGCAGCACGCGCACCGGGCGCCGGCGGCCGGTTCGGCCGCCCCGGGATCCGCCGCGCCGATCATCGCGCGCCACCCTCCGGCAGCGCGGCCCGCTTGCGCAGCACCATGTCGCCTCGGAACAGGAACTTCTGCGCCCGCTTCCCGGTGTCGACCTCGGTGGTGAAGACGTTGCCCTTGGAATCGATGGCGAGGTTGTGGACCCAGTGGAAGTCGCCGGCCATCCGGCCGTTGCGGCCGAAGCGGCCGAGGACCTCGCCGGTGTCGCGGCTCAGGGTGCGGACCTCGTTGTTGGCGCCGTCGGCGTTGAGCAGGTAGGTCTGGCGCTCGTCCGGCCACAGGGCGAGTTCCCAGACCGAACCGTTGGCCCGGGTATTCTTCTCGACGAACATCTCCTTCACGAAGGTGCCGTCCTTCCTGAACACCTGGATCCGGTCGTTGGTCCGGTCACAGACGTAGACGAGGCCGTCGCGGGCGATCTGCACGCAGTGCACCGGGTTGGCGAATTGCTGGGACGGGGCCGCCGCCGGATCGTAGGGGCCGAGCTTGTCGTCGGTCGGCGGCTTGCCGTAGGCGCCCCACATCCGCTTGAACGCGCCGGTCTCCGCGTCGAACACGATGACGCGGTGGTTGTAGTAGCCGTCGGCCACGTAGAGCTCGTTCGTCTCCGGATCGACCATCATGCCGGCCGGCTTGCCGAGGCGGCTCGTGTCCCGGCTGTCGGTCTGCGGCCCCTGCTTGCCGATCTGCAGCACGAACTTGCCGTCAGGCGTGAATTTCAGGATCTGGCCGTCGGTGTCGCCGTTGCCGGCGAGCCAGACGAAGCCCTTGTGGTCGATGTGGATGCCGTGCTCGTTCTGGGGCCATTGATAGCCCTCGCCCGGGCCGCCCCAGGACTTCACCAAGTGCCCGGCCTGGTCGAAGACGAGGACCGGCGGCGCCGGCTTGCAGCAGCGGGTGCGGGGCGGATCGAGGCTCGCGGCCTTCTCGTCGTCGGTGAGGGTGCGCGGCCGCTGGATGACCCAGACATTGTCCTGCGCGTCGACCGCGACGCCCGCCGCCTGACCCATGATCCAGTCGTTCGGCAGGCGCTGCGGCCAGGCCGGATCGACCTCGAAGCGCAGCGGCTCCTCGGCGACGGCGGGAACGGCGAATGTCAGGGCGGCCGCAGCCGTCAGCTGACGCAGCACGCGTCGCAGCATTTCGGTTTCCTCTCCCAGCTTTTATTCAATTCTCGTCGCCATCAGAGGCTGAAAGGCGATCCTCGTCCAGCATCGCGCAGCATATCCGGGTAACATCGCGCTACGCTTGCACCGGGATGTTCCTGGTCGCGCGCCGTCCCGGCCGCCGCCGGGGCGCGCGGCGTCGCCCTCTAGGAGGCCGGGTAGCCGAGCGCGGCCCGGAAGCGGTTCTTGACGTGGACGCCGTCCCGCGGCGGCAGGACGCGCGGCGGGTTCTCGGGCCGGATCTTGATCGCCGCGAAGGTCAGGCCGGTCCGGGCGGCGACCCGGTCGCGCAGGGTGTCGAGGCCGGCGGTGTCGGCGATCGCCCGGCTCCACGGGAACCCGCAGGCGTCGGCGACCCGCTCGAGCGCGAGGCCGCGGCCGGCATGGCTCGCCTGCATGCCGGTCTCGCCGTAATGGCCGTTGTCGAGGACCGCGACCGTCAGGTTCGGCGGTCGCTGCAGGGCGATCGTCGCGAGCCCGCCGAGCCCCATCAGCATCTCGCCGTCGCCGGTGATCACCAGGACGGGCCGCGCCGGCTGGGCGAGGGCGAGGCCGAGGCCGACCATGGCGGCCGAGCCCATCGCCGCCCACAGGTAGTAGTTTCCGGGATGGTCGCCCGCCGCCATGACGTCGTAGGAGGGCGAGCCGAGCCCTGTGATAACCAGCAGATCGTCCCGGCCGGCCAGGAGCCGCGCCACGGCCTCCCGGCGCTCCAGCGGCCCACCCGCGTTCACTTCAGCCACGACTTCTCTCCGATCAGCCGCTGCCCCAGCAGCAGGGCGCAGGCGGCGTTGCCCTCGAACGCCATGGTGGCGGCGCCGTGCAGGAGCGGCGCCACGGACTCCGGCGCGTCGGCCCGCCACGTCATCACGCCCATGAGCTTCAGGGACGCCTCGGTGGCCTGCCCCATGGGATTCTGCCAGGGATTGAACTCGGCCCAGTCGCCGCGCATCGTGACGACCATGAGGAGCGGGAAGCCGCCGCAAGCCGGCAGCGCCAGGGTGTTGATGCAGTTGCCGACCCCGCTCGATTGCAGCAGCAGCGCGCCGCGCTGCCCGCCGAGCCAGGCTCCCGCGAGGTAGCCGATCCCTTCCTCCTCCGTGGTCAGCACGACGGCGCTGAGCTCCGGGTCGGCCTCGGCGAGGCGGATCGCGGTCGCGTGGCCCGCGTCGGGCACGTAGGCGACGTGCCGGACGCCCGCCGCCTTGAGCCCGCGGAAGACGTCGTGGCGCCAACCCGCGTCGTTATCCGGTTCCTGTCCCGCCATCGCCCCCGTCCTGACCCGTCGGTCGCGGGGTCGGACCCCGCCTGTCCGGGATGGATCGTAGAGGCGCCGGCCCGACCCCGGCCAATAGCAATCGGCGAAACGAGAGATGCCGCGAATGTCTAGCTCGGATGGCTACGTTCGAGCGTCCTGGGCTGAATCCTGGCCGGCACCGTGGGCCGGTGGCGAGGCGTCGAGCACCTGGCCCATCCAGACGCCGCGCGCGGCGAGATCGGCCGCGATCCCGATCACCGTCTCGCCCACGAGGCGGGCGGCGCGGCTCACCGGCCGGTCGGCGGGATAGGCGACGACCAGCTCGCGGGTCGGGCTGGGATCCGTGAGCGGGGCCGCCGTGAGGTCGCCCGCCGCCACCATGGCGTGGACCGGCGCCAGCGGCAGCACCGTGGCCCCGATCCCGGCGCGCACCAGGTTGATCAGCGACTGGAACGAGTCCGCCTCGACGACCACCCGGAGTTCGATGCCGGCCCGCCGGGCGCAGTCGTGGGCGATGTCGCGCAGCATGTGACCGGGGCTCGGCAGGACGAGGTCCATGCCGGCGAGGCGGGTGAACGGCACGGGCGCGCCCGGCTCCTCCCGTCCGCCCGGACCGACGAGGAGCAGCGTCTCGATCATGATCGGGACGATGCGCAGCGTGTGCAGGCGGCGCGGGTTGTACGACACGGCCACGTCGATCTGCCCGCGCTGCAGCCAGTCGAGGATGTGCCCGCTATAGGCCGCGCTGAGCCGGACCGCGAGGTCGGGATGCGTCCGCCTGAGCGCCGTGACGAGCGGCACCGTCACGATCTCGGCGACGGTCGGGGTGGTGCCGACCGAGACCGTGCCGCGGAACGACGTGCGTCCGGACGCGACCGTGTCGCGGATGGCCTCCATCTCGGCCATCACCCGGCTCGCGTGCACCAGCACCTCGCGCCCGGTCTCGGTGATGACCATGCCGCGCCCGTGGCGCTCGAACAGGTAGACGCCGAGTTCCTGCTCCAGCTGGCGGATCTGCCGGCTGAGGGCGGGCTGGGCGATGTTGAGCCGGTCGGCCGCCTTGCTGACGCTGCCGAGTTCGGCGACGTGGATCAGGGTTCTGAGCTGCGCAATGTCCATGGCGATCAACGCGGCGGCCGGGCCCTCCAGCATTACCGGCCTGGATACGGGCGCGTTCCCCGACCGACGCCGCCCTGTCGATCGCGCCCGGCCGATCGCGACCGCGCGCCGATATAGTCCCGGGCGATAGCAGGTATACCGAAAGGGTCTTACCGTTGACCGGCGTCGCGGCCCGATAAGGGGGCCGCACGTCCGAGCCTCCCGGACCGAAGCGCCGGGCCTCGGACCCACGCCTGCAGGCACGACGACCGCCCGGTGCGTCCGGGAGGCGATCGCCGCCGCGGTCAACGAGGAAGCGCCATGATCGGCTCGCGCAGGTTCGCGGTCTACGCGGGCCTCTTCCTGCTCACCTTCGTGAGCTACGTCGACCGCGTGAACCTCTCGGTCGCGGCCGCGCCGATCGCCGCCGCGTTCAGCCTGTCGCCGATCCAGCTGGGCTACGTGTTCTCGGCGTTCCTCTGGACCTACGTGCTGCTCCTCATCCCGATGGGGATCGCCGCAGACCGGTTCGGCGGCCGCACCCTCACGGCCGCCGCGCTGGCCGTCTGGTCGCTGGCAGCGGTCTGGACGGGGCTCGCGGCCTCGTTGCCGGCCCTGTACCTGGCCCGACTGGCGCTCGGCGCCGGAGAGGCGGCGAACTACCCCGCCGGAGGCCACGTCGCCTGCGCCTGGGCCCCGCGGGACGAGCGGGGCTTCGCCACCGCCTGCCTGAACAGCGGGTCCTACGCGGGACTATGCCTCGGGGCGCCCCTCGTCGGCTGGCTCGTCACGGTCTTCGGCTGGCGGGAATCGTTCTGGATCGCCGGCGGCCTCGGGCTCGTCCTGGCCGCCGCGTGGTTCGCCCTGTACCGGGCGCCGGAGGCGGCCGCGTGGCTGACCGACGCCGAGCGCGCCCACATCCTGAGCCGTCGCGGCCCGCAGGGGCGGACCGCGGGCGCGGCGTCCGGGCCGCCCGTGACGCGTCTGCTGCGCAGCCCGTCGATGTGGGCGCTCGCGATCACGCAGGGCTGCACCGTCTACACCAGCTACCTGTTCATGACCTGGCTGCCGAACTACCTCGCGGTGAGCCGCGGTCTCGACGTGCTGAAGAGCGGCCTGTTCACCGCGATCCCCTACGGCATCGCCGCGCTGGTCGGCCTCGCCATGGGCGCCCTGAGCGACCGGCTGCTGCGGCGGCCCGGGGCGACGCCGGCCGACCGGCGCAAGCTCATCGCCGGCCTCCTCCTCGCCTCGTCGGTCATCCTCGCCACGCCCCTGGTCCAGCCGGTCTGGCTCATCCTCTGCCTGTTCGGAGTGTCGCTGAGCTGCGTCGGGACCGTGGCCGGCCTCAACATCGCCCTCACCGCCGACCTCTTGGAGGATGGCGCCGCCAACGGCGCGGCCGTCAGCCTGCTCATCGTCGGCGGGAACACGTTCGGCCTCGCCGCCCCCATCGTCACGGGCTACGTCGTGGCGGGGACTGGCAGCTTCGCCGGCGCGTTCCTGATCGCGGGCGCGCTGCTCCTGGCGGGGGCGCTGATCGTCCTGTTCGGCGCGCGCCGTCCGATCCGCGCGGCGGCCGCGCCGGTTCCCGCCGCGCCGGTCCCCCTGCACGCCTCGAGCCGCTGACCGATGACCGCGCTCACCTTCGCGGCCGTGTCGCGCAACTACTTCAACCTGCCCGTCTGGATCGCGCAGCACACCGGCCTGTTCGCCGAGGAGGGGCTCGACGTGGCGATCGAGCTCCACGAGGGCGTCGATGCCGTGACCGAGCGGCTGCGCGACGGGCGGGTCGACCTCGCCTACGGCATCACCGAGCACGTCGTCCTCGACCGGGAGGCCGGCGGCCACCTCACGATCATCGGCGGCAACGTCAACAAGCTGCCGTTCTCGCTGATCGCCCGCCCGGAGATCCGGGACGTGACGGGTCTGCGCGGCAAGGTGATCGGCGTCTCGTCCCTGGAGGCGGGCAGTTCGTCCCTGGTGATGAAGCTGCTCGCGACCCGCGGGCTCACCTATCCCGGGGACTACACGTTGCGGGCCGTCGGCCCCATCCTGGCACGCTGGGAGCTGCTCCAGAGCGGCGCGATCGACGCGGGCCTGCAGGGCGCCCCGCTCGACGCCGTCGCGATCGACGCGGGCTTCACCGTCGTCTGCGATCCCCGCGCGGACGTCCCGGACTTCCAGTTCACGTCCTTGAACGTCGACGCGCGCTGGGCCGCGGAGAACGCGGCGATCCTCACGCGCTTCCTGCGGGCGTTCGTGCGCGCCCACGCGTGGTTCTACCGGAATCCGGACGCCGCGACCCGCATCGCGGCGATCGAGACGGGTGTGGCGCCATCCTACCTCGCCAGGGCGTGGCAGACTTACACGGACGAAGCGATCTTCCCCCGCGACGGCGACGCGAGCACGGCCGCGGTTCAAGCCCTGATCGAGGTCAGCGCCCTGATCCGCGCGCTGCCGAACCGCCGTCATTCCGAGGCGGACCGCTACATCGACCGGCGCTACCTCCGCGCGGCGCATCGGTCCTTGTCATCGTGACGCTCGGATCCTCGTGAGATCCGGCTGATCCGCCCGTCAGGGCCGCGCGTGCCGACGCCGGTACTCCGCGGGGGTCGTGCCGACCCGCCGCACGAACGCCCGCCGGAGCGTGTCGGCGTCGCGGAAGCCGCAGGCACCGGCCACCTGCTTCAGCGCGACGTCCTCCGTCTCGAGGAGGCGCCGGACGGCCTCGATCCGGACGGTCTCGACATAGGCGGCCGGTGTCAGGCCCGTCTCGGCGCGGAACAGGCGCGCGAAATGGCGCGGGCTCATCCCCGCCCGCTCGGCGAGGCGGTCGACCCCGTGATCCTCGCCCGGGCGACTGGCCACCCAGCGCTGCACCGCCTGCAGCGCCGAGCGGCCGACCGGGGCGCTGACCCCGCGGCGGCTGAACTGCATCTGGCCGCCGCCCCGCTTGAAGAACATGACCAGCTGGGCCGCGACCCGACGGGCGATCTCCGCGCCCAGATCTTCCTCCACGAGGGCCAGGGCGAGATCGAGCCCGGCCGTGACCCCGGCCGCGGTCCGGAGCGGCCCGTCGAACAGGCAGATCGCGTCGGGCTCGACGGAGGCCTCGGGAAACCGCTCCGCCAGCGCCTCCGCGACGGCCCAGTGCGTCGTCACCCGGCGGCCGTCCAGCAGGCCGGCCTGCCCGAGGAGGAAGGCGCCGCTGCAGACGGACCCGTAGCGCCGGCAGTGCCCCGCGGCCCGACGCAGCCACGCCAGCACGTCGGGCGGAACCGCCAGCTCCTGCATCCGGGGGGCGCCCGCGACCAGGAGGGTGTCGAAGCGCGTCGGCTCGGCGCCGGGCGCGACCAAGTCCACGACCAGGCCGCGGCCGGACGACGTGGTGATGTGACCGGAGCTTCGACCCGATCCGGTGCCGACGATGGCGAGGTCGTAGACGTCCCGGCCGCTCTGGGTGTTCGCCTCGGCGAAGACGTCGAGGGGACCTGCCACATCGAGGAGCTGGACACCGGGAAGGGCCAGGATCGCCGTCGATCGCGGTTCCATGGGAGGCTCCGTGGCCGATCCTGCGCGCACGATGGCAGAATTCGTCGTCATCCGATGATTGATGCCGTCCGGGAGGCTCAGTAACCCGTCGGGACACCCAGCGCAAAGGAGATCCGCCGTGAGCACCATCGATATGCCGGCCGAGGCCGCAATCCCCGACAGCGCGCTCGCCCGGGCCATCACCGCCTTCGTCCGGGACACGGAGACCGCGTTGCTCTTCAACCATTCGAGCCGGGTCTATCAGTTCGGCGCCCTGGCCGGGCACCGGCGCGGCCTGCGCTACGACCGCGAGCTGCTCTACGCGGGCGCCATGTTCCACGACCTCGGCCTGATGCCGGGCCACAGCAGCGCCGGGGAGCGCTTCGAGGTGGACGGCGCCGACGCGGCCCGCGACTTCCTCAAGGCGCACGGCGTGCCGGAGGCGGACGTCTACACCGTGTGGACCGCCATCGCGCTCCACACGACGCCCGGCATCCCGGTCCACATGCACCCGGTGGTCGCCCTGGTCACGGCCGGCGTCGAGATGGACGTGCTGGGCCTGACCTACGACGCGTATTCGGACGCCGAGCGCGCCGCCGTCGTGGCGGCCTTTCCCCGGGAGCCGGACTTCAAGGAGGGCATCATCCAGGCCTTCTACGAGGGCATCCGGCACAAGCCCGCCACCACGTTCGGCAACGTCAAGGCCGACGTGATCGCCGACAAGGAGCCGGGCTTCCGCAAGGGCAACTTCTGCAGCGTGATCCGGGCCTCCCGCTGGCCGGACAGCGCGCACGCGCCGGATTGCGGGTGCGGGCACCAGGGCTGAGCGGCGACCCGCGCCGGCGGCCACGCCTCCGGGGACCGCGCGCTCCGATAGCCGACGCGGCCCCGTGACCGCCGGGCGCGCCGAGGTCTGCGCCAAGACGTGCGCCTCGGTGGTCCTCGGATGTATCCTTCCCGCGCCGACGACGAACAGGGACGGGACGTCCCGCACCGACGAGTCCTGACGGAGGCACCCCATGATGACGCGCAGAACGCTGAACCGCGCGCTCGTCGCCAGCGCGGCCGCCGCGCTGCTTCCCGGCCCGGCCATCGCCCAGGACCTGCCGCGGGCGCGCAACGTCGTGCTGGTGCACGGGCTGTTCGCCGACGGATCGTGCTGGTCGGAGGTGATCCCGCACCTGCAGGCGGCCGGCCTGACCGTCACCTCCGTGCAGAACCCGTTGACCACCCTCGAGGAGGCGGTGGCCTCGGCGCAGCGCGTGCTGGCACGGCAGGACGGGCCGACCGTCCTGGTCGGTCACTCGTTCTCCGGCATGATCGTGACCGAGGCCGGTATGGATCCGAACGTCTCGGCCCTGGTCTACGTCGCGGCCCGGGCGCCGGACGCGCACGAGGACTACGCGGCGCTGGCGAAGACCTACCCGACACCGCCCGCCTCGGCCGGCATCGTGTTCGACGGCGACGAGGGGCGCCTGAGCGAGGCGGCGTTCCTGCGGGATTTCGCGGGCGATCTGCCGGCCGAGAAGGCCCGGGTGCTGTTCGCGGTCCAGCAGCCGTTCCGCAAGACCCTGTTGACGGGACGGACCACCCGCGCGGCCTGGCGCTCGAAGCCGAGCTTCTACGCGGTGTCGACCGAGGATCGGACCATCGACCCGGATCTCGAACGGTTCATGGCCAAGCGCATGAACGCGCGGACCGTCGAGCTCAAGGCGAGCCACCTGTCGCTGATCTCGCGCGCGCCGGACATCGCGGACCTCATCCTGGAGGCGGCCGGCCAGCCCCGCCGCCGGCGCTGATCGGGCGCTGGTCGGGCGCTGTGCGCGGTGCCGCCGCGATCCCTTGCCGAGCCGAGCCGAGCCGAGCGGCGGGCAGGGGGCAGGACTGCGTGCGGCGAAGGCCCAGGGCTGGCCGGACGCGGTCGCGCGGCCCTACCTATCGGTGATCGGGCTGAAACGGATCTGGAGCGCGCGCATGCAGGACATCCCGTTGGGTGCGAAGGGGAGCTTCGCCATGCTGGTCGGGCCCTCACATCTGGCCAGCCAGTTCAAGGACAACATCCTGCCGCCCGTCTTCGCCACGCCGATGATGGTCCTGATCATGGAGAACGCGGCGCTGAACGCCGTTCGCCAATACCTCGATCCCGGCGAGAGCGCCGTCGGAACGAAGGTGGACGTGACTCACATGGCCGCGACTCCGGTCGGCCACCGCGTCCGGGCAGAGGCCGAGGTGGTCGGCGTCGCCGGACGTCAGATCCAGTTCCGCGTCGCGGCCTGGGACGAGTCGGAGCAGATCGGGACCGGGACGCACGAGCGGATGATCGTCGACATCGAGCGGCTCGGCAAACGTCTCGCCGGTAAGCAGCCGGTTCAGGCGAAGCGCGGGTAGGTCCGGCGCGGCTCGACGCCGCTACGGGAAACACGCGCGCGTCGCGCGGAACGCGCACGCCGGCCGGTCCCGCCGGACTGCGGCGCTCAATCCGGGCGCTCCGCGCCCGCCGCATCGGTCTGACGCACCGCGACGGCGGCCTTGATCGCCTCGTAATCGGCCTTCTTCAGGACACGCCTGGTCACGAGATCCTCCGGGGAGCCGTAGGGCCGGAACGCGATGATCCTGCGTCCGATCATGCCGGCCCCGAGGGCGTTCAGCTCCTCGACGGACGCCGTGTTGAGATCGACGCCCTGGCCCGGCGAGGCCGGCGGCTGGCCCTGGCCCGACGCGCTGTCGGCCTGCTGCTGCGGTGGCGTCGGGGGGGCCGCCGCCCCGCGCACGGTCGGAGCATCCGGCGGTGCTGCCGGGGTTGCCGCCGCGGACGGCGGGGGGGCTGCCATCCCGGTCCGCGGCGCCGGGGCGGCGCGCTGGGCGGATCCGGAACTCGGTCCCGGATACACGGAGCGGATGGCCTCTCCCTGCGGATCGATCCCGGACCGGTCCTGCTTGGACACGGGTATAGTCGTGGACGCCTGCCTGTCGCGGCTCGCGTGAGGACGGGGCCCGTACGAGACCCAGAGCCCCGCCAGGACGACTGCGGCCACCGCCAGACCGGCGCTGATGGACAGCGTGGAGCGGCTCATTCTCAGGACCTCCTCTTGGCGGGCGGGGGACTGCCCCGCGGCGATGGCACGATCGAGGCGGGCTAACCCAGCCCGCGCGGCATCGCCATCCGTCGCGTGAGGTTCGCTGATCCGAATCGTGCGGCGCGCTGGCGCAGCTCGCGGGCGGGCGCGGGCCGCGCGGCGAAGCGGCTGGCCGACGCCGCCGCTCCGGCAGGTCGGCGAGCCGGCAATCCGGAGCCGCGCGGCCCGGTCCGAGCCTGGAAGGCCGCCCGCGCGGGGCCGTACGTCTGATAACGCCCGAGATCGGGTCCCGCCGTCAGAGGTCGAGCGTCACGGCGTCCCGCGCGCGCGAGACGCAGGGCATCATGCGGCTCCGGCGCTTGGCGTGCGGCAGGACCGCGTCGCGGTGGATGACCGTGCCGTCGCGATAGCCGCACTCGCAGGAGCCGCAGACGCCGAGTTCGCAGGAGGACGGCAGGTCGAACCCCGCGCTGCGCAGCACGTCGAGCAGCGATCGGTCGGCGGGCACGTGGAGCACCTGGCCGGTGGAGGCGATCCGCGCCTCGAACGGCTCCGGCACGAAGCTCTCGTCGCGCAGCGGCGCGAAATGCTCGCTGTGCACCCGCTCGACGGGCCAGCCCCGCGCGACCAGACCCGACTGCACCGCGTCCATGAGGCGCTGAGGCCCGCAGGCGTAGACGTGAGTCCCGGGCTCGGCCGGGCCGAGAGCGTCGGGATCGAAGCGCCGCCCCTCGGACCCGAACCAGCAGCTGAGGCGCGGCCCGCAGACCGTCCGCACCGCCGCCAGCAGCGGCGCCTGCTCGGGGGAGGGGGCGCAGAGATGGAACGCGTACTCGGCCCCCGACGCGGAGAGAGCGCGCGCCATGGCGAGCAGGGGCGTCACTCCGATCCCGCCAGCCACCAGCAGGTGGCGGCGCGCGTCGGGATCGAGGGGGAAGTTGTTGCGGGGCGCCGAGACGTGGGCGAACGCTCCCGGCGCGAGCGTGTCGTGCGCCCAGGCCGAGCCGCCCCGGCCGGCCTCCTCCCGCTTGATCGCGATCTCGTAGCGGCCCCGGTCGGCCGGGTCACCGCACAGCGAGTACTGCCGCACCCGACCATCCGGCAGGCGCAGATCGACGTGGGCACCGGCCGTCCAGGCGGGGAGTTCCGGGCGCGCGGGATGAACGAGGCCGAGGTGCAGCACCTCCGGCGTCGTCGCGACCGCGTCGGCGACGCGCAGCTTCATGATCAGGCGGGCCGTCATCGCGCGCAGCTCCGTCAATCCAGCAGCGCGATCGCGTCGCCGGGCCGGATCACGCCGCCGCTCTCGATCCCGCAGTTCAGGCCCGAGCGATTGTAGAGCGGCAGGTAGACCGGCATCCCGAGAAGCTCCTCGAGATAGCGGCAGGGGAAGTTGAGGCGTCCGCCCCGCAGGATCACGGCGCCGACCCGGAAGCGCCGGCCGACCAAGTGGTTGAGCGGCACGCCGCGCACCGTGAGATTGCGCCGATGATCGCCCGGCAGGAGGCGCAGCGGCCCCTCCTGCAGCGGCGGATCGTTGCGGTTGAGGGCGTCGAGGGCCTCCTGCTCGATCAGCGTGACCTCGCGCACGTCCGGCTTGGGCGAGTAGGTGCCGGTGCCGAGGAAGTAGCGGTCGCCCTCGATCCCGCGGCCGGCCACGCACACCGCCTCGGACACCGCCTCCATCTCGTAGCTCGCGGCGGGGGCGATGTGGATGTGGGTCAGGGTGCCGACCCAGCCGGCGGCGCCGCCCGGAACCCGGACGGCGGCCGATCCGGCCGCGTGGGCGAAGGCCTCGACCATGCGGGGTGCCGTCTCGCCGGGCATCGCGCCCCTCGTCTCGCCGGTCATGCGGCCTCCGTGGCGAGCGCGATCGCCTCGATCTCGACCCGGGCGTCGCGCGGCAGGCGCGCGACCTCGACGGTGGAGCGGGCCGGCGCCTCGCCCGGGAAGTGCTCGGCGTAGACCGCGTTCATCGCGGCGAACTCCTCCATGTCCTTGAGGAACACGGTCGTCTTCACGACGTCCTCGAGGCTGGCGCCGCCCGCCTCGAGGACGGCGGCGAGGTTGGCGAGGGAGCGCCGCGTCTGCGCCTCGATCCCGTCCGGGAACGCGCCGGTGGCGGGATCGATCGGCAGCTGCCCGGAGGCGAAGACCAGCCCGCCGGCCCGGATTCCCTGGGCGTAGGGCCCGACCGCCGGGGCGGCCTTCTCGGTGCGGATGGTGCGCTTCGTCATGCTGTTGGTCTCTCGTCGGGCTGTTTCAGATAGTGGACGATAATCCACTGTATGGGAAGCGTTCACGCGCCTGCGGGGCGGCCGGTCGACCGCTCAATCGATCGGCTTGCGCGCCGTCTCCGGGGCGAGCAGCGTGGCCGTCAGCGTGATGCAGGCGAGGGCGATCAGGTAGACCGAGATCGACCAGGTCGCGCCGGAGCTCCAGCCCAGCAGGGCCGCGGCGATCAGCGGCGTGAATCCGCCGCTCAGGGCCGCGCCCACCTGGAAGCCCAGCGAGGCGCCGCTGTAGCGCAGGCGCGCGTCGAACAGCTCGGACATCCAGGCGGCGCCGGTGCCGAACATGATCCCCTGGCCGAAGCTCAGGGCCACCGCGACGGTCAGCGTGATGATCGTCGGGTCGCGCGTGTCGAGGAGGGTGAACAGCGGGAACGCGAAGGCGATCGAGAACAGGCAGGCGGCGACGAACAGGGGCCGGCGGCCGTAGCGGTCCGACAGCCAGCCGAAGGCCGGCAGGGTGAAGAGTTCGATCACCGCCGCCACCAGGATGCCGTTCAGGATGATGCTGCGCGACAGCCCGAGCTGGCCGGTCACGTAGGAGATCGAGAACACGGTCACGACGCTGACGTAGGCGATCTCGGAGACCTTGAGGCCCACGGCCTTGAGGAAGGTGCGCGGGTGCTCGGTGAGGATCTCCATGACCGGCAGGCGCGCCACCGCGGATCGCCGCTTCACCCGCTGGAACGCGGGCGTCTCGTGCAGGCGCAGGCGGATGAACAGCCCGAGGCCGACCAGCAGCGCGCTGGCCAGGAACGGGATCCGCCAGCCCCAGGCGAGGAACTCCGCCTCCGGCAGGAAGCCGCACAGCGCGAAGGCCCCGATCGACGCGATGACGCCGAGGGGGTAGCCGAGCTGGACGATGCTGCCGAAGAAGCCGCGCCGCTCCGCCGGGACGCTCTCCACCACCATCAGGACCGCGCCGCCCCACTCGCCGCCGATCCCGATGCCCTGGACCAGGCGCAGCGCCACGAGGAGGATCGGGGCCCAGATGCCGATCTGCGCGTAGGTCGGCAGGCACCCGATCAGGAACGTGCCGAGGCCCATGATGATGATGGTCAGGGACAGCATCGCCTTGCGGCCGATCTTGTCGCCGAAATGTCCGAAGATGACGCCGCCGAGGGGGCGCGCCAGGAAGCCGACCGCGTAGGAGCCGAACGCCGCGATGGTGCCGACCAGCGGGTCGAAGCTCGGGAAGAACAGCTTGTTGAACACGAGCGCCGTGGCCGTCCCGTAGATCAGGAAGTCGTACCACTCGACCGTCGTCCCGATGACGCTCGACCAGACGATCTGGCGCCGGTCGGCGACCGGCACCGGGCCGGCCTCGCGAGCCGGGGACGCCTCAAAGGGCAACGCGGTATCGGCCACGGCACATCCTCCACTGTGATGGATGAAAATCCATTCTTGTGGAGGCAAGCGGCGTGCCAGCCCGGCGCGTCGCGGCCCGGCGCCCGACAGGTGGCACGGCCCGGCGCGCGGTGCGGCGCAAGGTGCAATTCGGCCGCCCCTGCGCTAGGCGGGGGCGACTCTCTCGGTGCCGCGCCCCGGTCGCGCGGCCCGGTCGCGGGCGCGGATGACGGGGCATGACGGCGAGGACGATCATCGGGGCGGACCCGGCAGCGACGGAGACGTCCCCGCAGATCCACATCGCCGAGGAGATCCGGCGGCGCCGCAGGGAGCAGGGCCTGTCGCTGGAGACGCTGGCGGCGCGCTCGGGCGTCAGCCGCTCGATGATCTCGAAGATCGAGCGCTCCGAGGCCGTGCCGTCGACGGTGGTGCTGTCCCGCCTCGCGGAGGCGCTCGGCGTCACCTTCTCGCGGCTGATGGCGCCCGCGACGGAGCGCGAGATCCTGGTGATCCCGGCGAGCCGCCAGCCGATCCTGCGCGACGAGGCGTCCGGCTACCTGCGGCGCTGCATCTCGCCGGTCCTGCCCGGGCGCGGCATCGACTGGGTGCTCAACACGTTGCCGCCGGGCGCCAGCACCGGCGAGTTCACCGCCCATCGCCGCGGCGTGTCCGAGTACATCTACGTCCTGCGCGGCCGCCTGCGGGCGGTGATCGGCGAGCGCGCGGTCATCATGGAGACCGGCGACAGCCTGTATTTCGAGGCCGACGCCGGGCACGCCTTCACCAATGTCGGCACGGAGCCGTGCGAGTACTTCCTGGTGATCGACCCGTCGCGCGTCCGCTGAGCCGGGCCGCCCCGGACGTCCGCGGCGCGCGGGGCCGGCCGCCGGTCCCGGTCGGGCGCGTCAGTGGAAGGCCTTGAAGGCGATGATCGTCTCGGAATCCTTCACGCCGTCGAGGCGCAGGAGGAAGTCGTTCACGAACAGCCCGATATCGACGTCGTTGTCCACGTGGAACTTGGCCATGATGTCGAAGCGCCCGGCGGTGGAGTAGATCTCCGACGCGATCTCCATCGCGACGAGCGCGTCGGACACGGCGTAAGTCTTGCCGATCTCGCATTTGATCTGCACGAAAAATGTCTTCATGTCCGTCTCGCTGGATGGCGCGCCGCCGCGGCCGCGCGGATCGGGGCCGCCGACCCCGCCGGAGCGGCCGAACCTAGCACCGTTCCGCGCAGCCGCTCAGGCGGCGCCCGGCCGGAGAAACGCCAGGACCTCGCGGGCGAACATCTCGGGGGCCTGGAGCTGCGGGACGTGGGCGCAGTCCGGCAGCGTCACGAACCGCGCGTCCGGAAGCCCGGCCGCGAGCTCGCGCGCCATGGCCGGCGGGGTCGCCTCGTCCTCCTCCCCGACGAGCACCAGCGCCGGCGCGCGGATCTCGGAGAGGCGCGCCCGCAGGTCGAGGCCGGCCAGGGCCGCGCAGGCGGCCCGGAACACGTCGACGTCCGTGCGCAGGAAGGCGGCCCGGCGCTCGGCCATCAGGGCCGGGTGCTCGGCCTGGAACGCGGGTGCGAACAGGCGGCGCATGGCCGTGTCGGCGATCGCCGCGAGCCCCTTCTCGGCCGCCGCGCCGGCCATCCCGCGGAACGCGGCCCGGCCGGGCTCCGGGAAGCAGGCGCCGCAATCGGCGAAGACGAGCCGGTCGAAGAGGTCGGGGTGGCGCAGGGCGCAGAGCAGCAGCACGAAGCCGCCGTAGCCGTTGCCCAGTCCGGCCGCCGGCCGACCCCCGGTCGCCGCGCGCACCGCCGCGCCCACCCGGTCGGCGACGGTCTCGAGGCCGCCCGGCGCGGGCGCGGAGGCGCCGAACCCGGGCAGGTCGGGGAGGAGGAGCCGGAAGTCGCGGCCGAGCGCCGGGGTGACCCGGTCGAAGCTCGTCCGGTCGGCGAGCAGCGAGTGCAGCAGGACGAGGGGCGGACCCTCGCCGGAAGCGGTCACCGCGACCTGGCCATCCGCGAACATCGCCTGCATCCGAGACCTCCCCCGCCGCCTCTGCCGGCGGCTCCACGACGCTGTCGCATCCGACGCGTTCGCTCGCAATCCGGTTGACGTGATATTTCACGAATGGCAGCATGTGTCGATCGAACGAGGCCGTGCGTGCTGCTCCGAGACAACATCTACGCGGCGATCCGCGCCGACATCCTGGCCTGCGTCCTGCGCCCCGGCGCGGAGGTGCGCGAGCAGGAACTGGCCCGGCGCTACGCCGTGAGCCGGCAGCCGGTCCGGGAGGCGCTGCTGCGCCTGGAGCGCGAGCGCCTCGTCACGGTTCACGCTCGCCAGGGATATCAGATCAACGCGATATCGGTGGCCGACGCCCGCGATCTGCTGCGCATGCGCCTCGCCCTCGAGCCGGCCTGCGCGGCCGAGGCCGCGGCCGGCGCGCCCGATTCCGTCCTGGCCTCCCTCGACGCGTTCCGCGCCGTCGCGGACGGCGCCGACTTCATCGCGGAGAACCGCGCCTTCCACATCGCCCTCGCCGAGGCCTCGGGGAACCGCCGCATGGCCGCGACCGTGCGCGACCTCGTCGAGCAGGCGGACCGGCTCGTCCGGGTCAGCCTCGACGGCATCCGCGGGCGCGACCCGGCGCAGCTCGTGGACGAGCACGCCGCCATCATCGACGCCGTGCAGCGCCGCGACGGGCGCGGGGCGCGGCGCCTCGTGCGCGCGCACGTCGCCCAGGCCGAGCGCCGCATCCTGACCGCCCTGGAACGCAGCGCGATCGTCCTCTGAACCATGCCGCGCCCGGCGCGGAGCCGGGGACGCGGTCGAACACGACACGGGAGAGACGCCATGACCCTGCACGCGCCCGAACCGACGGTCGAGACCCGGGGCAACTTCATCGACGGGCGCGAGGTCGAGGCCGGGGACGGCGCGCTGATCGACGTGCGCAACCCCGCCACCGGCGCGGTGATCGCCCGGATTCCCGATTCGGGGCCGGCCGACGTCGACCGGGCGATGCGGGCGGCCCGGGCGGCCTTCGAGGGCCGGGAATGGGGCGGGATGGACATCCGGGCGCGCGCCCGGCTGGTGAACCGGCTCGCCGACGCGTTCGAGGCCAACCTCGACGCGCTCTACCGGCTGGAGACCACCAACAACGGCCGGCCGGTCAACGAGACCCGGGCCCAGCTCTCGCGGCTGCCGGACTTCTTCCGCTACTTCGCGGGCGTGGCGCTGGCGCGGCGCGACGACGTCATCCCGGTCGAGGGCAACTACCTCAACTACACCCGCCGCACCCCGATCGGCGTGGTGGCGAACTGCACGCCGTTCAACCACCCGCTGATGATCCTGTGCAAGTCGCTGGCGGTGGTGCTCGCCACTGGCTGCACCACGGTGGTCAAGCCGTCCGAGTACACGCCGCTCACGACCCTGAAGCTCGCGCAGATCTTCATCGAGGCCGGCCTGCCGCCGGGCGTGTTCAACATCGTGCTGGGCCTGGGCGCCTCCACCGGCAAGGCGCTCGCCGAGCACCGCGACATCAACAAGCTCGTGCTCACCGGCGGCACCGAGGCCGGCCGGATCGCCGGCTCGGCGGCCGCGAAGGTCTTCGCCCACCAGACCATGGAGCTCGGCGGCAAGACCCCCGTGATGGTGTTCGACGACTTCGACGTCGAGCGGGCGGTGAACTACGCGGCCTTCGGCGCCTTCATCGGGGCCGGCCAGACCTGCGTGTGCGGCAGCCGCCACCTCGTCCAGGCCTCGATCTACGACGAGTTCGTGGAGCGGCTCGCCGCCAAGACCGCCGCGATCCGCCTGGGCGACCCCTTCGACCCGGCGACCCAGCTCGGGCCGGTCATCTCCGAGCGCCAGCGCGAGCGGGTGCTGGCCTATGCCGGCTACGGCCGCGACCAGGGCGCCCGCGCGGTGGCGGGCGGGCGGGCGGCCCGGGTGCCGGGCTTCGAGGGCGGCTACTTCGTGGAGCCCACCGTGTTCGCGGACGTCACCGCCGACATGCGCATCTTCCAGGAGGAGGTGTTCGGGCCCTTCACCAGCGTCACCCGCTTCGAGGACGAGGCCGACGCCCTCCGGCTGGCCAACGACTCGCCGTTCGGCCTCGCCGCGGCCGTGCGCACCCGCGACGTCGCCCGGGCCCACCGGGTGGCGCACGCGGTCAAGGCCGGCATCGTCTGGATCAACGACCACCACCGCCTCGACCCGGCCTCGCCCTGGGGCGGGGTCGGCGACAGCGGCCTCGGCCGCGAGTGCGGCATCGAGAGCTTCAACGACCACTTCGACGTGAAGAGCGTGATGGTCGCGACCGGCGACGGGCCCTTCGACTGGTACCGCGACACGGCCGACCAGCGCCGCCTGAACTGACGACCGGCGGCGCGGGGGATGCGAGGTCCGCGCCAGACGGACCCCTTCCGCGCCGGCCCCGAACCCGAGGAAGGAAACGCCCCATGTCCGAAGCCGTGAGCCCGGCGGTCAACGCCGGAGGCCGCCTCGACCGCCTGCCGATCGGCCCGTTCCACCGCCGCATCATGTGGCTGATCGGGATCGGCATGTTCTTCGACGGGTTCGACATCTACATCGCCGCCACCGTGCTCGGCGCGACCCTGAAGAGCGGCTTCTCGACCCTGCCGCAGAACGCGTGGTTCGTCTCGGCCACCTTCGTGGGGATGATGGCGGGCTCGTTCCTGACGGGCTTCTTCGGCGACCGCTACGGGCGGCGCTTCACCTACCAGGCGAACCTCCTGGTCTTCGGGCTGGCCGCGCTCGGGGCGGCGTTCGCGCCGAACATGACGGTGCTGATCGTGCTCCGCTTCATCATGGGCGTGGGGCTCGGGGCCGAGAACGTCGTGGGCTACTCGACCATGACCGAGTTCGTGCCGGCGCGCTCGCGCGGGCGCTTCCTCGGCCTGATGGCGGTGTTCGTCGTCACGGGCCTGCCGGCCGCCTCCCTGATCGGCTACCTGATCATCCCGACCTTCGGCTGGCGGGCGATGTTCGCGCTGGGCGGCCTCGGGGCGCTCGCCGTCTGGTACGCCCGCAAGAGCCTGCCGGAATCGCCGCGCTGGCTCGAGGCCGTGGGGCGCCACGCCGAGGCCGAGGCGCTGATGCGCGCGATCGAGGCCGAGGCGGCCCGCGGCGCGCCGCTGCCGCCCGCCGCCCCGGCCGCGCCCGTCACGCAGCTCGGGCTCACCGCCCTGTTCCGGCCGCCGCTGCTGTCGCGCCTGCTGCTGGGCTGCCTGTGCCTCGTGGTGATCAACACCCTGCTGTACGGCTTCGTGACGTGGCTGCCGACCTTCTTCATCCGGCAGGGCCTCTCGGTGGCGACCTCCTTCGGCTACGCGCTGCTGATGGGGCTCGGCGCGCCGGTGGGCAGCGCCATCGGCGCCCTGACCGCCGACCGCTGGGGCCGCAAGCCGACGATCATCGGCGCCTCGGCGACGGCCATCCTGTTCGGGATCCTCTACCCGATGACCCTGGACCCGATCCTGCTGCCGCTGGTCGGGTTCGGGCTGACGGTGCCGATCTACGTGCTGGTGGCCCTGCTGTTCGGGATCTACATCCCCGAGCTGTTCCCGACCGAGGTGCGCCTGCGGGCGTCGGGCCTGTGCAACACGGTCGGGCGCGGGGCGACCGTCGTGACGCCCTTCCTGGTCGTGACCCTGTTCGAGACCTACGGCATCGCGGGCGTGACCGGCCTGATGATCGGGCTGCTCGCCCTGCAGATCGTCGCGGTCGCGGTGTTCGGCGTCGAGCCGCGGAGCCAGAGCCTGGAGAGCCTGGAGGCCGGCGTCGCGCCCGCCGGGGGCGGCCCGGCCGCCCGGGCGCGGGGCACGGTTCCGCGCCCGATCCACTGAGACCGGGAGGCGCTCCGCCCGGCCGTCTCCCGGCCGGGCGGAGCGGTCAGTTCCAGGTGTGCAGGACCGTGCGCCAGGCGCCGTCGCGCTTCTCCAGCACGTTCACCCAGTTGCCCTCGAACTTCTTCTTCGCGCCCCCGTCCCCGGGGCTGGTCATCTCCCAGCGGCCGGACACGATGAGCAGGTTGTCCTTGGGCAGCGCCGATTTGACCGTCGTCTTGTGCTCGTCCCACCCCTTCGCCTTCAGCCCGGCGAAGAACTTCTGGATGCCGTCGCTGGTCTGCGGGGCGCCCTTCGTGACGACGATCGCGTCGGGCGCGTAGAGCTTGGCCAGCGCGTCCATGTCGCCGCCGTTATACGCCGCGTCCCACTGGCTCGCGGCGCTCTGCGCGTCGGCCTGCACGGTGTCCGACCGGCACAGGCTCGGCGTCATCAGGGCGACAGCGAACACGGTCGCGTACAGGACGTGAGGGCGCAGCATGTCTTCCTCCATCATGAAGTGTTCTGGTTGATGAGTGCGTGACGTCGCAGGGTCTTCGGACTTCGACTAAGGGTATTTCTCCCAAGTGAGAGTGATGACGCTCATCCTGCCGTCGACGTTGAACTTGAACGGCACCGTCGTGAGGACGAGCCGCCCGTTCTCCTGCGCGACGTGCCGGACCTGGGAGGTCCCGGTCCAGGCCTCGTTCCAGGACGTGTCGATGTCGTGGACGACCCGGTCGCCCTCGAGCCGGTAGGTCCCGGCATAGGCGAAGAAGGTCTTGTGGAGCTTGATCCGGTCCGCGTCGGACATCTTGTCGTTGGCGACCGGCCGCTCCCGGCCTTCGTAGGCGCAGACCACCATCATGCGCCCGTCGCGGCCGTAATGGATCCACCCGGTCGGCCTCGGGCCGCCGTAGGCGTCGATGGTCTCGCCCGTGTCCACGATCCGGCGCGTGGCCGCGGCGAGGCGCCAGGTCCCGACGACCGCGTCCGCGTCCAGCGCCCATGCGGCCGTGACGCCGAGCCCGCCCGAGACCAGGACGGCGGCGCCCGCGAGGCCGATCGCCGCCACTTGGCCGAGACCGCGCGCCGGGCGCGCGCCGCGTCCCTCCCGTCGACACCCGCGTGACCCTTGCTCGACGACGCGCATCGTTGCGACCCCCCGAGACGGCATGGGGACTCAGAGCACGAACCAGAACGTACGCAACCGGACCATCATTGAAGACCATAATCGAGGCGCTTGCAAGCCTTATGTGCTGAATGTGTGGAATCTAAAACAGTCAAAGTGTTGCGATGATCTCGATGATGTTGATAATATCAGTATAGATCCGCGCGAAGGGCGTGCGCGCCCTGCCGGCCGAGTCGATGGCGGGCGAGAGGGCGACGTTCAGGGGGATGGATCGGCCGCGCGCACGCGGAAAGTCCCTGATCCGCGCGACCGGATCCTCCGCTTCACCTGCGCGCGGCGCGCGAAAATCTGCGCGTCCGAGACGATTGACCGCTGATCGGAGGTGCGCCGCGCGACTTTTGAGGACGGCGCGCACGGGCTACGCTCCCGGCCATGCTCGCGGCAACCGACCCCCACCCCGATCCCAGGCCGACGCTCGCGCGGCCCGACGACGATCCCTACCTCTGGCTGGAGGAGGTCGACGGGCCCGACGCGCTGGCCTGGGTCGAGGCGCGCAACGCGGAGACGCTCGCCCGCTACGGCGATGCCGGCTTCCTCCGCGACCGCGACATCGCCCGCGCGCTTCTCGACCGGCCGGGCCGGATCCCGTTCGTCCAGCGCTTCGGCACGTGGCTCTACAATTTCTGGACGGACGGTGCGCATCCGCGCGGCCTGTGGCGGCGCGTCGACGAGGCCGGCTACCGCGCCGCGGTCCCGGACTGGGAGATCCTGCTCGATCTCGACAGCCTCGCGGCGCTGGAGGGCGAGGACTGGGTCTGGGCCGGAGCCGCGATCCTCAAGGGCGACCTCGATCGCGCCCTGGTGCGCCTCAGCCGCGGCGGCAAGGACGCGGCCGTGATGCGCGAGTTCGATCTGGGCACGCGCACCTTCGTGGCGGACGGCTTCGTCCTGCCCGAGGGCAAGGGCGGCGCGACGTGGCTCGATCGCGAGACCGTGCTCCTGTCGAGCGCCCTCGGCTCGGCCACGCGGTCCGGTTACGCGCGCACCGTCCGGCTCTGGCCGCGCGGCACGGATCCGCGCGACGCGCCCGTCCTGTTCGAGACCGCCGAGACCAGCATGTCGGTCTGGGGCGCGTCCGACCGGCAGGCCGGGGCGGAGCGGATCACGGTCGTGGAGCAGCTCGGCTTCTTCGACACCGCTGTCCATATCGGCGACCGCGGCGGCATGCGCCTGCGCCTCGACCTGCCCGCGCATGCCGGGGTCCAACTGCACCGGAACCACCTGTCGGTGCGGCTGCGGCGGCCCTGGACGGTGGACGGCGTCGCGCATGACACCGACACGGTCCTGACGATCGCGCTCCCCGACCTGCTGGCGGGAAGTCGCGCCTTCACGGTCCTCTGGCAGCCGGACGCGCGGCTCGCCCTTCAGAGGGTGTTCTGGTCGGCCGGGCGGCTGATCGTGGACGTGCTCGAGGACCTGCGTCCCACCTACCGGGTCTTCGAGCCGGGGCCGGGCGGCTGGACCGAGCGGCCCCTCGCCGGACTGCCCGCCCTGGGATCCGTCCATCTCTGGCCCCTCGACGGCGATCCGGAGCGGGCGGACGGAGCCCTGCTCGCGCTGGCCCACGATCCGGTGACGCCGCCGGCGCTGCTCGCCTTCCCGCCCGCGCTCGACGCCCCGGCCGTGCTGCGTCAGACGCCCCCGGCCTACGATGCGCGCGGCATCCGGGTGACGCGCCACGAGGCCCGGTCGGCGGACGGGACGCGCGTGCCCTACGTCCAGGTCGGGCCGGAGGCCGAGACCGGTGCCGCCCCCGTCTACCTGACGGCCTATGGCGGGTTCGCGCACTCGCGCCTGCCGGATTACCAGCCCGTGCTGGGCAAGCTCTGGCTGGAGCGCGGCGGCACCTGCGTGACCGCCAACATCCGCGGCGGCGGCGAGTTCGGTACCCGCTGGCACCACGCGGGCCGGCGCGAGGGCAAGGCCCGGGCGCACGACGACTTCGCCGCGGTGGCCGCCGACCTCGTCGCCCGCGGCGTGACGCGGCCGGGGCGGATCGCGGCCGAGGGCGGCTCGAACGGAGGCCTGCTGATCGCCAACATGCTCACCCGCTACCCGGAGCGGTTCGGGGCGCTGGCCTGCACGATCCCGCTGATCGACATGCGCCGCTACACGAAGCTCCTGGCCGGCGCGAGCTGGATCGGGGAGTACGGCGATCCGGACGATCCGCAGGACTGGGCGTTCCTGTCCGGCATCTCCGCCTACCACGCCGCCGAGGCCGGGCGGCCCTACCCGCCGATCCTGCTGGCCACGAGCCGCGGCGACGACCGGGTTCATCCCGGCCACGCGCGGAAGATGGCGCAGAAGCTCCGCGTCCTCGGCTACGACGTCGCCTTCTACGAGCCCGCGACGGGCGGGCACGGCGCCGGCAAGGACAGCGAGCAGGCGGCGGCGTTCAGGGCGCTGGGGCTCACCTTCCTGCGCCGCGCCATCGGGTGGGAGGACCCGGCCGCGTGAGCGCGGCCTCGGCCTGAGCCGCGGCGCCGCGGTCGGGCGCTGGAGCGCGCGTCGAGACGGCGCGGTCTGCCCGGTCGCTCACCGGTCGCTCACCGGCCGCGGCGGGATTCGCGGACCTCATCGCGCGCGCTCATGCTGGCGGCGCGTCTCGGACGGTGTGCAGCCGTAGCGGCGGCGGTAGCGCTGGCCGAAATCGCTCATATGGGCGAACCCCCACGCGCGGGCGATCGCGGCGATCGGCCGGCGCGGCGCCGCGGGCGCAGTCAGGTCCTCGTGGGCCCGCGTCAGGCGGCGCTCGATGATGAACTGAACCGGCGTCCGGCCCAGCTCCTTCCGGAACGCGGTCTGCAGCGAACGGACACCGGTCCCGACCGCGGCCGCGATATCGGCCAGGGTCATGGCGGTCGAGAGATTCGCCTCGATGTACTCGATCGCCAGTCGAAGATGGGACGCGGCGACGTCGCGGGTGCGTGCGGCGGGCGCCGCGACCCGCTTCGGCCAGGCGGAGAGCAGCTGGTAACTCATGACCTCCTGAAGCAGCGGCAGCATCAGGTCCGCCCCCCGGTCCAGGTCCTGAAGGCGGTGCCGGATCAGCCGGATCGTGCAGAACAGGGCCCGCAGACCCGGCATCGTCATGTCGGCGATCGGCGCCAGGGCCGGGAGGCCGGCATGATCGCGCCCCGTGAGGGCGTCGTTGGCGGCGGCGAGCGCGTCGACGGCGATCGTCGCGCTCACGGCGCCGACCGCGCTCGAGGCGCGCACCTCGCGCAGGTCGTCGAAACCCGTCAGGGCGGCGATCGCCGGCGACGCCAGGATGTCGCCCTGGCGATGGGCGTAGACGATGTGGCCGCGCGTGACGAAGCGGACCGTCAGGAGCCCGGCGGAGAATTTCGGCGTGGTGACGAAGCCGCTCGGCGACCGCGTTTCCCAGAAGCTCAGCATCTCGGTCTGACTTCCGGAAATCTCGATCGCCGGCGCTGTGGCGCGTTCGACGTCCAGATAGACCGCGATGCCGCCGGTGTCGTTGAACGTCTTGAGCTGGTTCAGGGACGCGATGGTGGCCGAGAACCGGGCCTGCGGTCGCCACAGGCTGGGGTCGCGGCGCGTCTGATCTGCCTTCATGTCGATCGTCTAGGGGGCGCGGCCGATCCGGGCGATCCCGATAGGTGCGGACCGCTAAACTATTTGGCCGAGTACTCGTTGCATGGCAAGCGTATCCAGATGCCGTCGTCGAAGGAGGCGCGCGCTTCGGGGATTATCAGAATTACGAACAGGTGTAACTATCGCGAATATTGTGATTTAAGACCTTGTTCAGCGGACGCATCTACATGGAGGCTCGAACGTCGGCGAACGGATTCCGGTCTCGCAGATCCCTTCGCAACCATTGCGGGTCACCATGATGCTGCACTTGTATTCTCGTCGGGAGCGGGCGTGGCTGACCGCCCTGGATCGCGCCCTGGCCGTCGTCGAGTTCGGAACCGACGGGGTCGTCCGCACGGCCAACGCCGCGTTCCTGGCCCTGACGGGCTACAGCCTCGCCGAGATTCAGGGACGTCATCACAGCCTGTTCGTGCCGGTTCGTCACCAGGGCGGCGCCGCCGAGCGCGCGCTGTGGGACGACCTGCGCGCCGGCACCGTGTCGGGCGACGAGTTCCAGCGCGTGACCAAGGACGGGCGCGAGATCTGGCTCCAGTCCAGCTACGTCCCGGTGTCCGGGCGCGACGGCCGGATCGCGAAGATCGTGACCTTCGCGATCGACATCACCGTCCTGAAGGCTCAGACGCTGGATCTGAACGGTCAGATCGCCGCGCTGCACCGGTCGCAGGCGGTGATCGCCTTCGATCCGACGGGCGTGATCCTCAACGCCAACGCCAATTTTCTCGACGCGCTGGACTACCGCCTGGACGAGATCGTCGGACAGCACCACAGCCTGTTCGTGGATCCGGACGAGCGGGCCGGTGCGGCCTACAGGGCCTTCTGGGACAAGCTGGGCCAGGGCGAGTTCGCCGCGGGCGAGTTCAGGCGCGTGGCCCGGGGCGGCCGGGACGTCTGGATCCAGGCGACCTACAACCCGATCCTCGATGCCGACGGACGCGTGGTCAAGGTCGTGAAGTTCGCGGCCGACATCACCGCGCAGGTCCGCGACCGCCAGCGGCGGGTCGAGGCGCAGCGGGTGATCGGCGGGGACCTCGACGCGATCGGCTCCGCGGTCGAGGACATGGCCCGGCAGACGGTCGTGGCGGTCGATACGGCCGGGCGCGTCTCCGGCGACATCCAGTCGGTCGCCTCGGGCGCGGAGGAGTTGTCGGCCTCGGTCGGCGAGATCAGCCAGCAGGTCGGTCACGCCGCGCGCATGGCCGGCGAGGCGGTCGACCAGGCCCGACAGACCGGCGCGATCGTCGCGGGGCTGAGCGGGCAGGCCGCGCAGATCGGCGAGGTCGTGACGATGATCCAGGGGATCGCCGCGCAGACCAACCTGCTGGCGCTCAACGCCACCATCGAGGCGGCCCGCGCGGGCACGGCCGGCAAGGGTTTCGCCGTGGTCGCCTCGGAGGTCAAAGCCTTGGCCGAGCAGACGGCCAGGGCGACCGACCAGATTCGGGGCCAGATCGTGGCGACGCAGGCGGCGACCCGCGAGGCCGTCGACGCGATCGGCTCGATCCAGGCCACGATCCGGGCGCTCGACCAGATTTCCGGGGCGATCGCCGCCGCGGTGGAGGAGCAATCTGCGGTCACCCGGGAAATGTCGGGCAGCATGCAGACGGCGGCCCAGGGGGTGGCGACGATCGCGAGCGGCATGGACGCCATCGCCCGGGCGAGCGATCGCGTCGACGCGGCGACGCGTCAGGTCCGCGAGGCCGCGCGCGCCGTGCGCTGAGCCGCCGAAGGCGCCGCGTCCGTGCCGGGCGCCCGACGCCCGGTGCCGCGGGCCGGGACGCTGGAGGAGGGGAGGGGCTCCCGCCTCAGAGCCCCATGAGCACGCCGGCCGAGCCGGCGACGGTCATCGCGAGGCCGCCCAGGAAGGCGCCGATCATCGCGTAGGAGAAGCCCTTCAGGACCATGTCGTGCACGCCTCTCATCGAGCAGCGGGTCTCGGGCGAGACCCGGGACCGCCATCTGCAACGATGATGCCGGATCGGCCGGCTGCGTGCGGTGCGAAGAGTCACGCTGCACCGCGGAACCGTTCGGCGCGCGTTCAGGCGGCGACGGTGGGCGAGGCGGCCGCCGGGCCCGTCTCGCTCAGGCGAAATGCGCCGGCAGGCTGAGGGCCTGCGCGTAGGTCACGAGGGCGATGGCGCCGGCGATCAGGGTCGCGGCCAGGGTGATGCGGTTCGTCCAGGTCATCGTCGTCTCCATCAGGTTCGCGACTGTGTTCGCGGTGTGATCCCGATGTACGCCCAAGCTTTCAGGTTCGGCGTGTCCTGGAACACCTGTGGAGTATCGGTTCTCACCTGGATCCCGAACCGCACATCGCGCGGGGACAGGTAAGGCGACCAACTCTGTGCTCGGGGACCCCGCCCGCGGGACGGAGCCCAGCCCCGCAGGCTCGATCTACCCAGCCTCGGCGCGCTGATCCGCGTTGGAGGCGACCGTGAAACCCTCGCGGTCGAAGACGGTGTAGAGGACGCCGGCCGGATCGAGGCCGAGTCCCGCGATATGCGCGATCGCCGCCTCCTTGGCTTCGGCCAGCGTGCTGAACGGATCCGGCAGCTGGTACATCCGCGACGCCTGCTCGGCGCCGTCGATCTGCGCCGGCGGCGTTGTGATCTCGACCGTGTAGGGCACGACGTCCGCTCGCCGGTGCCTAGTGGAACACGCCGAGGAAATACAACAACAGGATGATCGGCAGCGGGATTCCCAGCAGCCACAGCAATCCACCGCGCAGCATTCGTGCCTCCTCTATGTCGACAATTGCACCGAAATATCGGCCGGTTCGAGGTTGGAACGCGCGAACACCGGAAAGGGATGCGCATTAATGGCGCGAATGCTCGAAGCTCACCTCCGATAGAGCTGCGCGAGACCTGCGGGCGTCTCGCCCTGCCCGGACGCCCGATGCGCCGGCCGAATGCCCGCGACCGGTCGCGGTTCGCGGCGGCGACTCCCGCCCGGTGAAGGGCGCGCCGGTCCCGCCCGTCCGCGACCGGGCCCCGCCCGATCACGGGTGGGGCGGCTGGCTCAGCGATGCAGCGCGGCGATCCAGTCCCTCAGGGGATCCACCACGTAGGCCATCCAGGTCCGCGCCCAGGCCAGGGCAGGGCGGTTCGCGTCGATCGGCCGAGCTTCCATCAGGGCGGCCACGTAGGCGTCCTCCTGCGGCTTGCACGTGTCCAGGGCGCTCCGCTCCCGGCCGGGCTTGCTCCGGTGCGCCGGCTGCTGGTCGAAGGCCGCGCGGACGCAGCCGTGCCAAGCGCGCTCCAGGCCTGGCAGGTCGGCCGGCTCCGATGCCAGCGCCGCGGCGGGCTGGGCAGCGGCGATGGCGGCGAGGAGCGCGAGGACCGCCGCGACGGGCGACCGCCTACTCATCGGACGCGCGATCCGCCTGCGGGGCCGCGTCGGCAAGGGTCATCGCCCGCGTGGCCGTGCGCAGCTCATGACGGGCCACGCCGTCCGCGAGCGCGACGAGGGCGACGACCACGAGCCCCAGTATGAGGATGCGGCGGACGGTCAGGACGGGGATGAGCATCGCGGGTGCCTCATGGAGACGTCCGCACCGTAGCGGAGCCGGCGCGCGCTGACTGCCACTCCGATGCCACATGAGTACGGAAAGCGAACGCCCGTCCACCATGTCCCGGCGGGAGCGCTCCGGCGCACCCGCGACCGCTCCGGGGCCCCGGCCGCCGTCGCGCCGGATCGGGCCGTTCTGCCGGGCGCGGCCGCGAAGATATCGGTCTGCCGCCTCGAATAGACGTCAGGCTCGGGCCGATACTGTCGATTGTGCGCCGTAGCACGCATTCGCGGCAACCATCGGCCTAATGTCCATGTTGAACGGTGACATTCGGCCCGACAAAGCCGAGGCGATCAAGACCGCCAGAACGACGATCTTCCTCACTCGCGACAGTGGACCGGATGACTTCGTGCCGAAGTCATAGAGGTTTGCCATGACCCTCCGCATGTTCGCCGCCGCCGCCCTCGTCGCGGCCCTCGCGACGCCCGCCGCCGCGCAAGGATCCGCCGAGCAAGGATCCGCCGCGCGGCACGGCCTGTCCGACAGCACCGACGTGATGCTGCCCGAGATCTCCGTGACCTACCATCGGCCCGTGCCGGCCAGCCGCTCCGCCGGCCCGCACGCGGGCGTCACGGCCGGCCGCCTGACCCGCTGACCCGCCGGGCGCTCGCGGCCCGGCCGGCGAGACGCCCGCAGGCCTGCCGGCGTTCCGCGAGGGCTGGCGGGGAGCGCGCGTCGCAGCGCGGCGGCAGATCTCGATCCGGTCGCGCCGGGCGGCGACGCGATCTGGCCCCGGGCGTGGCCGGCCGACATGCACACACGATTAGTGTTGACGGCCGTCAATGCTATGCTCGGTGGTGCGTCCACGGTATGCATCGACGCCAGGAGCGCGCCTGGACGCGAAAGGCCGATTGCCATGACACGCTTGACCGTCGCCGCTCTGGTATTCGCCCTGGCGAGCCCCGCGATCGTCGCGCAGGCCCAGCAGGACATCCCGATCCAGCGGGATCTCAAGCGCATGGATCGTCTCGATCAACGGCTCGGGCGCGGCGATACCGAGTTGAAGGTCGATCCCAACGTGACGCCGGACAATCCGGACGGCGTCGTCGGCTTCGACGGACCTCCGTTCAACTACGGGGATCCCGGGGTGATGGGGGACGACCCCCTGCCGCCGGGATCGCTCGCCGACGACGACGACTGGTACTGACCGGGGACGGCGTGCCCCACGACCCTGAGGCCGCGGGGCTCCGCACGGCTCAGCGCCCCTTCTTGTAGAGCTTGCTCGCGATCTCGAAGATCTCCTCGGGGGCGTAGTTGGGCGCGAAAGCCCCGTAATTGCCGTCGAGTTCCGGGATCTTGCCGCCCTCCGGCAGGCCGTCGACGACCTCGAGGTTGCCGGGCGGATCGCCCGGCAGCGCGACCTCGTCGTTCGACCAGACGCCGGCCGCTTCCTTGTAGTCGTCCGGGCTGAAGCGGTAGAGGCGCCGGTGCGAGCCCTCCTGCAGGTACTTCTGGCATTCCGGAATCTTGTCGAGAACGATGTTCGGGGTCGGCAGCATCTTCTCGATCTCGACGCCGGTCAGCTTCTTGAGCGCCAGCGCGTAGGCGTGCGCGTGCACGGAGCCGCGCACGAGCAGGTAGCCGCAGACCTCCCGGCCGGTCGGATCCTTCAGGGTCTCGTAGACGCGCAGCTTGTGCAGGCGCGCGCCGCATTCCAAGTGGAAGTTGTGCAGCAGGTCGATGATGATGTTGCCCGTCGTCGTGACCATGTCGACGTTCCAGGACTGCGCGTTGGAGTTGATCGGCGTGGCGCCGCCGCCGTTGCTCAGGAAGCTGCCGGCGAGCCGGATGTCCTGCATGTCGTGGAACGGGGCCTTCGAGACGTCGACCTCCTCGGTGTCGTCGCCCGGGCCGTTGTTGAGCATCGCGATGCCGGTCGAGACCAGCTCCACGTGCCCGAGCTCCTCGGCGAAGATGCTCGACACCAGGCTGTAGAAGGGGCGCAGCTTCGACTTGTTGCGGAAGTTGAAGCTCTGGAACATGTAGTTCCCGAGGGTCGACATCTCACCGTACTTGCCGCCGAGCAGCTCCTGCAGCGCGGCCGCCGCGTTGGGATCGGGCTTCTTCGGCTGTGGCAGTTCGGCCTGAAGGCGGTCGAGCTTCATGAACATGCGAGCAGCTCCGTTCGCGCGGGGTGCGCATGACGGCATCTTCCCGCACGGATGATTGTTCCTGCGACCGCGTCGCGGCGGCGCGCGTCAGGCTCGCCGCGCGGCCGTGGCGGAGTGGCCCGCGGGCGTCGTCCCGGCGGTCGGCGCAATCCTGCTGTGGACAGGAGCTCCGGCGCGGCCGCCCGGCCGCCATCCTTTCCGGGGCGGTAACCATGCCGGTCCTACCAGCCGCGACCCCGGACGGTGAGGCAGGTGGACGAATGGGCGACGACGTGGCGGCGATCCTGTTGACCCTCGTGACCGAGAATTCCGAGCTGCGCGAGCAGCTCGCCGGCGCGCAGGACATGCTGATGGAGACGGCCATCGATGCCGGGCAACTCCATGCCCGGATCCAGGGGTTGGAGGCCGAGCGCGACGCGTGGCGGGCCGAGGCCGCGCACCGTGAGGCCCGCGCCGCCCTGACGGCCTGACGGTTCGGCCGCGCGCCGATCGGGCGCGGACGTGGCGCCGGGCCGGCCCGCGCGGGCCGGATGTCGCGGTCGGATCGGCGACCGTGTACGGTCAACGGCCGTCGAACGATCGACACGGGAGCGCGCGGCGATGGTCACGAACGTCCTGCCCCCGCTCGACCCGGCCGCGCTCCCGGCCGGGATCCGCGCCCGCTTCGTCGAGGGCGTCAACGGCCTGCGCATGCACGTGCTCGAGGCGGGCGAGGCCGATCCCGGCCGCCCCCTCGTCCTGCTGGTGCACGGCTTCCCCGAGATCGCCTTTTCCTGGCGGAAGGTCATGCCGGCCCTGGCCGCGGCGGGCTGCCACGTCGTCGCCCCCGACCTCCGGGGCTACGGCCGCACCGCGGACGCGCCGGTCACCTTCGCGGACGACCTCGCGCCCTACCGCCTGCACAACCATCTCCTCGACCTGCTGTGCCTGACGAGCGCCCTGAAGCGCGACAGGGTCGCGGCGCTCGTCGGGCACGATTACGGGTCCTGGGTCTGCGGCTACTGCGCTCTGGCGCGGCCCGATCTCTTCGGCCTGGTCGCCCTCATGAGCGCGCCCTTCGCCGGGGCGCCGGGGCTCGACGCCCTGGCCCGCGGCCTCCGGACCCCGGCCGACGACCCGATCCACGCGGCGCTGGCCGCCCTGCCGCGGCCGCGCACGCACTACCACCTCTACTACGCGTCGCGCCGCGCCGCCGCCGACATGGAGCGCAGTCCGCAGGGTCTCGCCGCGTTCCTGCGCGCCTATTTCCACCACAAGAGCGCGGACTGGCCGGACAACCGGCCCCGCGCGCTCGCCGGCTGGACGGCCGAGGCCCTCGCCGAGATGCCGACCTACTACGTGATGGATCAGGGCCGGACGATGCCCGCGACCGTGGCGCCGGAGATGCCGCCGCGGGGCGGCGCGGACTGCGCCTGGCTGACGGACGCGGAGCTCGCCGTCTACGCCGCCGAGTACGCGCGTTCCGGCTTCCAGGGCGCGCTTCAGGGCTACCGGTGCCGCATGGATGGCAGCATCGACCGCGACCTCGCGCGGTTCGCCGGCCGGCGGATCGAGGTCCCCCTCCTGTTCGTGTCCGGGGCGAGCGACTGGGGGCCGTTCCAAGTGCCGGGGGCGCTGGAGCGCATGGAGGAGGCCGCCGGCGCGGGCCTGCTCGGCTGCCACTTCGTGGCGGGGGCGGGGCACTGGGTGCAGCAGGAGCAGCCCCGGGCCGTCGTGGACCTCCTGCTCGACGCGCTCGGTCGTGGCGGGGCCGGATCCCGCACCGGCGCGTAGGCGCGGCGCCGGGACGGCGTCGCGCGGGCCTCGCCGCGGGATCGTCCCGACGCGGCGCACCGCGTCCTCGGCTATCGGGGCGCCGACCGCCCGGCTATGTCTCCCGCAAACCGACCGGAGAACCGGTCGGACCGGGCGCCGTGCGCCCGTTCCGGAACCTCGAGGGAGGGCGTTGGATGGATTTGGAAGCGCGCGCCATCCGGCGGGTCAGCAGGCGGCTCCTGCCCCTCCTGATCACCTGCTACTTCATCTCCTATCTCGACCGGGTCAATGTCGGCTTCGCCGCGCTGACCATGAACCGGGACCTCGGCATCTCCGCCACGGCCTACGGGCTCGGGGCCGGCATCTTCTTCCTGACCTACTTCGTCTTCGAGGTGCCCTCGAACCTGTTCCTGGAGCGGGTCGGGGCGCGGGTGTGGATCGCCCGCATCATGCTGACCTGGGGGCTCCTGTCGGGCGCGATGGCCTTCATCGTCGGCGAGAAGAGCTTCTACGCCGTGCGCCTGTTGCTGGGCGCCGCCGAGGCCGGGTTCTTCCCCGGCATCATCTTCTACCTCACGCTGTGGTTCCCCGCGCGATACCGCGGGCGGATCATCAGCACCTTCATGGCCGCGATCCCGCTCTCGAGCGTCATCGGCTCGCCGGTCTCGGGGGCGCTGCTGGGCCTCGACGGGGTCTGGGGCTTCAGGGGGTGGCAGTGGCTCTACGTCCTCGAGGCCCTGCCCGCCGTCATCTTCGCCGGCGTCGTCCTGGCCTTCCTGACCGACCGGCCGGCGCAGGCGGCCTGGCTGCCCGAGGACGAGCGCGCCTGGCTCACCGAGCGCCTCGCGCAGGAGCGGCGGGCGCGCGAATCCGCCCGCCGCTACAGCGTCACGGAAGCGCTCCTCGACCGGCGCGTGCTCGCCGTCGCCTTCGTCTATTTCGGCAACGTGGCGCTGCTCTACGGGCTCAGCTTCTTCCTGCCGCAGATCGTGAAGGGCTTCGACCTCACGAACTTCCAGACGGGTCTGGTCAGCCTCATCCCCTTCGCGATCGGGATCGTCGGCATGCTCGTCCTCGGACGCTCCTCGGACCGCAGGGGCGAGCGCAAGGGGCACGCGGCCTTCGCGCTCCTGCTCGCGGCCGGCGGCACGGCCGCGGCGGCGCTGGTCTCCGATCCCTACGCCAAGATGGCCCTGTTCAGCGTCTCGGCCTTCGGCATCTTCGGCGGCCTCCCGGTGATCTGGACGCTGCCCACCGCCTACCTGTCCGGCGCCGCGGCGGCCGGCGGGATCGCCATCATCAACGCCCTCGGCAACCTCTCCGGCTTCGCCGCCCCCTACGCGGTCGGCGCGATCAAGGATGCCACCGGCACCTTCACGGGCGGCCTCCTCCTCATCGCGGCGGCCGGCCTCGCCGCCATGGTGACGGTCCTCTGCCTCTCCCACGACCGGGACCTGGAGCAGGCCGCGGCGCGCGGTGCGCAGGCGGCGGAGTAGACGCGGCGGAGTAGACGCGGCGGAGTAGACGCGGCGGAGCAGACGCGACCGGGGGCAAGATACCGCGCCGCCGCCCGGCCGCGCCCGGGTGGCGGGCGGCGGCCGTTCGACCTATGGCAGCCTCGGAATGTCGTCCCGGCGGAGGCGGTGTTGCGGGGCCGCGCGACCCCGGACACACGCCGTCGCCGGCGACGCGCCGGTTCGAACCCATCGGAGCAGCCCATGAACGCACCCGCTCCCGCCCCCCGCGCCCGCCCGGACGCGGCGACGATCGCGGGTCTCACCGAGGCCTTGCGGGCCGTGCTCGGGGACCGGGTGACGGCGAGCCGGGCCGTGCGCGAGCAGCACGCCAATCAGCTCACCTGGGCGCCGTGCGAGCCGCCGGACCTCGTGGTCTTCCCGCACTCCACCGCGGAGGTGCAGGCCGTCGTGCGCGCCTGCGCGGAGCGCGACGTGCCGATCGTGCCCTACGGCGTCGGCACCTCCCTCGAGGGCCACGTCAACGCGCCGTTCGGCGGCGTCTCGATCGACACGGGCGCGATGAATCGCGTCCGCGCGGTCAATGCCGACGACCTCGACTGCACGGTCGAGGCCGGCGTCACCCGCAGGGCGCTGAACGAGTACCTGCGCGATACCGGCCTGTTCTTCCCCATCGATCCCGGGGCGGACGCCACGATCGGCGGGATGGCGGCGACGCGGGCGTCGGGCACCAACGCCGTGCGCTACGGGACGATGAAGGACGCGGTGCTCGCGCTCACCGCGGTGATGCCGAACGGCGACATCGTCACGACCGCCCGGCGGGCGCGCAAGTCGTCGGCCGGCTACGATCTCACCCGGCTCCTCATCGGCTCGGAGGGCACCCTCGGGATCATCACCGAGGTCACGCTGCGCCTGCACGGCATCCCCGAGGCGATCTCGGCGGGCATCTGCCCGTTCCCCTCGATCCAGGCGGCCTGCGATGCCACGATCCTGACGATCCAATCCGGCATCCCGGTCGCGCGCATCGAGCTGCTCGACGAGGTGCAGGTCGCGGCCTGCAACCGCTACTCGAAGCTCACCCTGCCGGAGACCCCGCTGCTCCTGGTCGAGTTCCACGGCACGGACGCGGGCGCGCGCGAGCAGGCCGAGCGGTTCGGCGAGATCGCCGCCGAGCTCGGCGGCGGCCCGTTCGACTGGGCGACCGGGGCCGACGAGCGCGCGCGCCTCTGGCAGGCGCGCCACGACGTGTACTGGGCCGCGGTCGCGCTGCGGCCCGGTCCCACGATCAAGAACATGTCGACCGACGTCTGCGTGCCGATCTCGCGGCTCGCGGAATGCGTGGAGGCGACGAAGCGCGACATCGCCGCGACCGGGCTCACGGCGCCGATCGCCGGCCATGTCGGCGACGGCAACTTCCACACCCTGCCGCTCGTCGATGCCGACAGTCCCGAGGAGATGTCCGCGGTGGCCGGCTTCCTCGACCGGCTCGTCGCCCGCGCGTTGGACCTGGGCGGCACCTGCACGGGCGAGCACGGGATCGGCCAGAAGAAGATGCGCTTCATGGAGAGCGAGCACGGGCCGGAGGCGCTCGGCCTCATGCGGACCCTCAAGCGCGCCATCGATCCCCGGAACCTCATGAATCCCGGCAAGCTGATCCCCTGACGCGGACGCGCTCCGCGACCCGCCGGCCCCGGAGACCCCCCCCTTCGCGGGCCTCGCGTCGCTCGATCGCGTCAGGCTCGACGCGGGGGCGCTCGGAGCTCGGACCGCCGAGCTCGGCACGACCCTGGCCGTGCCCGCGCGACCGCGCTGCGGCGGAGGCGGATCCGGCAGGACCGATGAGCCTGGACGAGTGCCGGGCGTTGCCGGAGCGTGGCGAGACCTGACCGCGCGGGTCGCCACATCGTTCTCGTCCGCTTCTCGCCCGCCGTCGCCGATGACGACCCGGGCGCCGTGATACCCGCGATCGAGACGCTGCGATCCACTGATCCTGGCGTATGCGGGCGGAAAGAACGTGAGCCCGGAGGGGCGTTCGGCCGGGTTCATCCACGCCTTCGTCATGGACTTCGCGGGTCCGACCGAGCGAGACGCCTACCTGAGCCACCCGGACTACGTGGCCGCGGCCACAAAGCTTGTCCGGGCGGCGGACGGTGAGGACGGCATCCTCGTCGTCGATTTCGCCATCCCTTGAAGGCGATCTCTCGCAAGGCCACGCCCGCCGGATCGTCGGCCGGCGCCGGCGGCCCGTCCGACCCGCGTGGCTGGTCGGCTCGGACGCACTAACCCGCGCCTATCCACAGCGATGGCCGCGCGCGGAGACGCAGATCGGGCTCGAACGGCGTCGGTGGAGCTTCGCCCTGGAGACAGTGCGGGGCGGATTTCCGCCCGCCCGCGGCCCTCGCCTTCGCTCCGTCCCCGGCTCTTCCGGTCCAGGCTGATCCCCTCGACCGGCGCGGTTCAGGACTTGCCCGCCAGGTCGACCGCGCCGTCAAATTCCGCGATCTGGCCGACACCGCACGGAGAATCTCCGGCTCTGCCGGCACCTCCGAGACGGGTGTCCGCGACACCCGGAGCCGGTCGCGCGACGGGCCCGCACGCGCGGCGACGACTTATAATCCCGCTCCCTCGGCCGAAACGCATGAATTATTCTGCTTGCCATGAGATCCTGGCACACAGAATAATGCATGCCGCAGAGCCAATATCGGAGCCCGACATAAGGTTCCGGCGAGGCCAGCGATGCGCCGACGTGCACGCCAATCCTATAGCACGTCGCCGAATGTCAGCGCAGGGACGAGGGAGGAAGCTCATGGCCATGCCAAATGCCACGCCGGCTACGGCAGTACCCAGTACCAATCGATGGCTGCAGATCGTGCTCGGCGTGATCTGCATGGTTGCAGCGGCGAACATCCAGTATGCCTGGACGCTGTTCGTTCCCGAGATCCAGAAGACTTTCGGTTGGGACCGCGCCGCGATCCAGGTCGCCTTCACGATCTTCGTCGTCGTCCAGACCTGGCTGACCCCGATCGAGGGTTACTTCATCGACAAGTACGGTCCTAGCCGCGTCGTGATGTTCGGCGGTCTGATGACGGGCCTGGCCTGGGTCATCAACTCCTACGCCACCAGCTTGAGCGGCTTCTACCTCGGCTCGGTGGCCGGCGGCATCGGCGTCGGTTGCGTCTACGCCACCTGCGTCAACAACGCGCTCAAGTGGTTCCCGGACAAGCGCGGCCTGGCGGTCGGCCTCACCGCGGGCGGCTACGGCGCCGGCTCGGCGCTGACCATCCTTCCGATCGCCAAGATGATCGACAGCGGCAACTACGCCCAGGCCTTCTTCGTCTTCGGCCTGATCCAGGGCGCCATCATCATCGCCGCCGCCGTCGCCATGCGCGCCCCGCGCAAGGATCAGGTGCCGTTCTCCACCAAGGTCCTGCAGTCGCGGCGCGACTACACGCTGGGCGAGGCGCTGCGCACCCCCGTGTTCTACGTGATGCTGCTGATGTTCACCTGCACGGTGACGGGCGGCCTGATGGCCGTGGCCCAGCTCGGCGTGATCGCGCAGGATCTCGGGGTGAAGAACTTCCAGGTCAACCTGTACTTCTTCGCCATGGCGGCACTGCCCTTCGCGCTGATGCTCGACCGGATCATGAACGGCATCTCGCGCCCCCTCTTCGGCTTCGTCTCGGACCGGATCGGGCGCGAGAAGACGATGTTCATCGCGTTCGCGATGGAAGGCATCGGCATCGTGGCGCTGGGGTACTTCGGCTCCAACCCGTGGGCCTTCGTGATCCTGTCCGGTGTGGTGTTCCTGGCCTGGGGCGAGGTCTACTCGCTGTTCAGTGCCACCGCCGCCGACACCTTCGGCTCGAAGCACATCGGCAAGATCTACGGCGTGCTCTACTGCGCCAAGGGCTTCGCCGCGCTGTTCGTGCCGGTGGGCAACCTGATCATGCAGGCGACCGGTACGTGGGCGACGGTCCTGTACACGGTGGCGACCATGGACCTGATCGCCGCCGTCCTGGCGATCGCGGTGCTGCGGCCGATGCTCAAGCAGCACCACGCGGCCAACAACGACGCGGCGGCCCCGGCTCTGAAGCTGGCGCACGCCTGAGCGACGGGCTCGGCCGCTCCGCGGCCGAGCCAGACCCGCGATGCCCCGGCTCCGGACACCCGGAGCCGGGGGAGAGGCGGTCGAGCGGGTTGCGCGCTGCCAGCACGCGTCGCGTCGTCTCTCCGAAACGCTCGGTGGCCGCGAGCCATCCCGGAACTTCGAACGGATACCGACGATCGGGTGAGGCACGGCTTCCTGGCGCATCGCTCGCATCCGACGTCTCGGCCGCGCTCCGGCGTCTTCCCAAGATCTGAGGCCAGAATCACCTCTCGCGTTTTCGGAGCTCGACTGTGCTGCAGCCTCCCGAGACCTCCCTGGGTCTAGCCTCGATCGGACAGACTGTGAGCCTGCGTGAGCAGGCCTACGACAGCATCAAGCAATCGATCCTGGCGATGGATCTCTACGACGGCTCGGCGCAGATCCGGCTGCACGAACACCAGATCGCGCAGGATCTCGGCATCAGCCGCACGCCAGTCCGGGAAGCCCTGACGCTCCTGGAGCGGGAGGGCTTCGTGAGCACGGTGCCGCGCCGTGGCCTCTTCGTGACGCGCAAGACCAAGCGCGAGATCGTCGAGATGATCACCGTCTGGGCCGCGCTCGAGGGCATGGCGGCCCATGCCGCCGCGCGGCACGCCGCGGATCCCGATCTCCGCGCGCTCGGCAGGGCGTTCGAAGATTTCGAGATCTCGACTCTGCCCGATCACCTGAGAGCCTACGACGAGGCCAACCTCGACTTTCATCGGACGATCATCCGTCTCGGCGGCTGCGGATTGATGGTCGAGATCACGACCAACCTGTTCATCCACATGCGGGCGCTCCGGTCGGCGTTCCTCCATCGGGCCGGGAGGCTCGAAGATTCGATGCGCGAGCATGCCGCCATCATCGCCGCCCTGCAGGCCCGCGACGCGGATCGGGCCGCGGTCCTCGTCCGCGATCACGCGCTCGGGCTGATCGCGCACGTCGAGGCGCACTGGGTTTGGCCAGAGGGGTAAGAGCCACCGCTGACGGAGGACCGACCTATGCTACCGTCCGTTCAGATGACCGATCTGCTCGGCCTCGGCTTCCTGATCCTCGGGCTCGTCGGAGCCGGGATTGCCAGCGCGAGCCGGTCGGCGCGCTTCGCGGAGGAGCCGCGTGAGGACCTCGCGGGCGGAGCGCTGCTCGTGGCGATCCTCGGCCTCGTCTTCGTGCTCGCCGAATGAGCGGGCGCAGCGCGGCCAGGGTCGGCCTCTGCGCGTTCGTCACCGCGGCCCGCGCCGCCGTGAGGTCTGAGCCGCGGTCGCGAGCCGCGCCCGCGTGCAGCGGGACCGGGCGGGCCTGATCGCGCCGGCTCGGCTGCCGGCGATGACCTGCGGCGCGTCGCGAGTGACGGATCAGGTCCATACGCGACGGGAGGCGCCCGAACAGTCGCGGAATCGGACACGCGGCCTTCACCGGAAGCCCGCTCCGCGGTGGCGCGGTTCTCGTTCGGCGGACCGCGCGCGGCGGAAGGCGAGGCCCGCCAACGCCCTGCTCCCGACGCATGCCGCAGATTTGCAACAGGCGCCGGAAACAGCCGTCAGCGCTAGAATTATTCCAGTCTAAAGCCCTGCTGCCCGACCATTCATTTCTCGCATCTAGACAACCGCTTGACCGAACTGAGCAGCCGCAGTTTAGAGGCCCTACAAAGATCTGATCCGCTTGCACCCGCCAGGGCCATATTATTTTAATCCGCCGGACGCCGCACGCGACTGTGCACGGGCGAGAACATCTGAGGATTGGAGTAATGGCGGCGGTATCGGTGGATGCCCTGCATCGCAGTGAGAACCTGAACCTTCAGCGGTTCCTGCTCCGCAAGCTCGGCAATCCCGCGGATGCCGCCGATGCCGCGCAGGAGACGTATCTCCGTCTCGTCAAGGCGCTCACCACCACCGACCTGGAGCAGCCGCGCCTGTTCCTGTTCCACCTCGCCCGCAACGTCGCCGCCAATCTCGGCAAGCGCCGCCGGTTCGAGGCCGGCCTGTTCCGGTCCATGACCGATCTCGAGCTGTCCAGCGTCGTGGACGGCCGCGCGCAGACCGAGACGCAGGTGATCGCCCGCGAGCAGCTGCGTCTCGTCGCGGCGGCGATCGACGGGCTGCCGCCGCGCTGCCGGGAGACGTTCCTGCTCAGCACCGTCGAGGGCCTCTCGAACGGGGCGGTCGCCGCCCGTCTCGGCGTCAGCCGCAACATGGTCGAGAAGCACCTCATCAAGGCGCTGCTGCACATCCGCCGCGCGTGCCACGAATTTTTCTGATCCGGCACGTCAGGAGTTCGCGGCCTCGATGGTCTTCATAGGGCGGACGGGCGGAGCGGGCGGCGGGTCGACATGGCGGAGGAGGGGTGGCCCGCGGGCGACGACGAGGCCGCGGACGACCCGATCTACGCGCAGGCCACGTTCTGGGTGGTTCGCCTGTCCTCTCCCGACGCGACCGACGCCGACCGGGCGGCCTTCGAGGCCTGGCGCGCCGCCGACCCGGCCCATGCCGAGGCCTACGCGGAGATGGAGGCGTGGCGGCGCGTCGCCGGGTCCGTGCCCGGCACGCGCCGGCGGAAGCGGCGGCCGCCGACGCGCCTCGTCGGTCTCGCGGCGGCGCTGGGCCTGTCGGGATTCGTCGCCTACGAGAGCGGGCTCCTCGACCGCGTCCGCGCCGATGTCTGGACCGGGATCGGGGACATCGAGACGACGCGGCTCCCCGACGGCAGCCGCGCCGCCCTCAACACCGACACGGCGCTGGCCCTGCACTTCACGGCCGCCGAGCGCGACGTCCACCTGCTGCGCGGGGAGGCGGTGTTCGATGTCGTGCCCGACAGCGGCCGGCCCTTCGTGGTCCACGGCGGCGGTCTGCGGGTGCGCGCGGTGGGGACGCGCTTCTTCGTCCGGGCCGGCGGGGACGCCGAACCGGTCGGCGTGGCGGAGGGGCGCGTGGACGCGTCGACATCCGCCGGCGCCGTGACCATCGGGGCCGGCGAGGTGGCCCTGCGGAGCGCCGACGGCCGCCTGATGGTCGAGCGCGGCGATGTCGGGCGCGCCACGGCGTGGCGGGACGGCAAGCTCGTCGTCACGGGGCAGCCCCTCGCCGCGGTCGTGGCCGACCTGAACCGCTATCGGCGCGGGCGCATCGTCCTGCTCGGTTCGGGGCTCGGCGCGCAGCGCTTCAGCGGGACGCTCGACATCCGCGACACCGACGCAGCGCTCGACGTGCTGGCCGCGACGATGGGCCTGCGCGTCACGCGCCTGACCCCGTACCTCGTCCTCGTCAGGCCGCCGGCCTGACGGGGCGAAAAAAACCCGCGCGGGGAGGTCAGGAGTCTCGCGGCTCGATTGTCGTTCGTCCGTGAGGGCCGCAGAGCGCGCGCCAAGCGCGCCGCCCTCCGCGGAACGGGGGCATGGATGGCGGTGTGGGATCTCGGCGGCGCGCTGGGCGGTGCGCTGGGCGGCACGTGGCGCGGGGCGGTTCTGGCGAGCGCGTCCCTGATCGCGATCGGGCAGGCGTCGGCCGCCCAGGAACGGTCGATCACCCCGACCTTCGTGCGGGCCGGCGAACGGCTCAACATCGTGCCCGTCGCGACCGGGGACGCCGCGCCGCCGCGCGCGCTCTCGGCGCGGCGCGTCCGGCTCTCGATCGCGCCCGGTCCCCTCGAGCCGGCCCTGGCGAGCCTCATCGCGCAGACGGGCCTGTCGCTGGCCTACCGGACGGCGCTGACCGAGAACCTCGCGACGCGGGGCGTCGAGGGGGACGTCCTGCCCCTGGAGGCGCTGACGCGGCTGCTCGACGGGACGGGGCTGACCTACCGCGCGGCGAAGCACGCGACGATCACCCTCGTGAACCCGCGCTACGCCCAGGCGTCCCTGCCGCCGGGGGATTCGAACGCGCCGACGCCGGTCGGGGCGGCCGCCGCGTCCGTCACCCTCGACGAGCTCTCGGTCGAGGCCCAGCAGCCGACATTCGGGACGACGGGCTTCGTCGCGACCCGGTCCACCGCGAGCTCGAAGGGCAACGATTCCATCCTGGAGACGCCCGCCACCGTCAGCGTCATCACCCGCGACGAGCTGAATGTCCGGGGCGTGCAGGACGTCAACCTCGCGGTCGCCTACACGCCCAACGTCCAGGCCGTCGACTATCCCGGCGGGCAGGGCGGGCCGACCTTCACGCTGCGCGGCTTCAACGCCAACAACTTCGACAGCGTCTACGAGGACGGCCTGCGCTACGGCTTCAACTCGTTCGACCAGAACATCGAGCCCTACGCCTACGAGCGGATCGACGTCGTGAAGGGGCCGATCTCGGTGCTCTACGGCCAGGGCCAGCCGGGCGGCATCATCAACCTCGTCTCGAAGCGCCCGACCTTCGTCCCGTTCAACGAGGTGTTCATCCAGGGCGGCAATTACGGGCGCGTCCAGGCCGGCTTCGACCTGTCCGGCCCGGTCGAGGGGGCGCCGCAATTCGCCTATCGCGTGACCGGTCTCGTCCGCAGCGCCGACAGCCAGGTCAGGTACACGCCGGACGACCGGACCTTCATCGCCCCGGCGCTGACCTGGCGGCCGGACGCCGACACCGCCCTCACGGTCCTCGGCAAGTACGCCGAGTACCGCGGCGGCGGGTCGGAGCAGAGCCTGCCGATCGTCGGCTCGATCCTGCCGAGCGCGCGCGGCTTCTTCCCGCGCAGCCAGTTCGTCGGGCAGCCGAACTTCAACACCGGCCTCCTGGAGAACAAGGAGATCGGCTACATCCTCGACCACAGCTTCGCGCCGGGATGGCTGCTGCACTCCGCCTTCCGGGCCTACGAGACCACCTCGAAATTCGACGCGGTCGGCGCCAGCCCGGCCTTCACGCCGCCCGGCTTCCTGGCCGTCTCGGTCTTCCCGTACCTGCGCGACCAGTCGAGCCAGGGGCTCCTGACCGACAACTACGTCCAGGGACGCTTCGACACCTGGGACATCCAGCACGACGTCGTCTTCGGCGTCGGCTTCCAGAACTACTATCGCCGCGACGCGCGGACCTTCCCGAACGGCTACCCGACGAACGCCGCCAACCGCCTGATCGACCTGTACAATCCGGTCTACAACCTCGGCATCGCCTTCCCGCAGCGGACGAACGTCTCGACCCGGGCGCTGCAGCAGCAGACGGGCGCCTACGTTCAGGACCAGATGAAGTGGAACGGCTTCATCCTCACGGGCAGCCTGCGCAACGACTGGGTCGACCAGCAGGTCCGAACCACCTTCAACTTCCCGAACCTGCCGGTCGCGACCCTCAACCGGACGACGGTCGACAACCAGAACTTCTCGGCCCTGAGCTACCGGGCCGCCCTGGGCTACGAGTTCGCCGCCGGAATCGTGCCCTACGCCGCCTACTCGACGTCGTTCAACCCGCAGATCGCGGGCCAGCGGGCGGACGGGTCGGCGCTGCCGCCCCGCGAGGCCAGCCAGATCGAGGGCGGCGTCAAGTGGCAGCCGCCCGGCACCAACGCGCTCGTCACCGCGTCGTATTTCGAGATCACGCAGACCAACATCCCCCTCGCCGATACCCTCAACCCCGGCTTCTTCATCGTGACCGGCGCGGCGGAATCGCGGGGCTTCGAACTGGAGGGCAAGGCGAGCCTGTTCGACGGGTTCAACCTGATCTTAGGCTACGCCCACCTCAACACGAAGGTCACGCGGAACGCGACCAACCCGGCGCTCGTCGGCAACCGCCTGCCGAACGCGCCGGACAACACCCTGTCGCTGTTCGCCGACTACACCTTCCCGCTGAACTCGCCCTTCGCCGGCTTCCGGGCGGGGGCAGGCGTGCGCTACGTCGGCGAGCGGACGGACGCCACCAACGTCGATCGCATCCCGGCCTACGCCCTCGTCGACGCCTCGCTGAACTACGACCTCGCCCAGCTGAACCCGGCCTGGAAGGGCGCGGTCCTGTCGGTGAACGCCAACAACATCTTCGACCAGCGGTACTTCACGTCGGGCTTCTACACCGGCTACGTCTTCGAGGGGTTCCGCCGGAGCGTCTTCGGGACGCTCACGTATCGCTGGTAGGATCGCCGGCGGGTGTCGGCCTCTCGGTTCACCGCCTCGCGGACCTTCCGCCCGGGCCTGTGGCCGCGTCGCTGGAGCGGGCCGGTCGCGGCGCCGTTGGCTTCGTGCTCGCGGCCCTGCCGCCGGTCACGGCGGCCTTCGCCTACCGGAGGCAGCGTCCCCGGCGCGGCGCGTCGTGAGCGCCTGCCTCCTCGGACACCGATCGCGCGCTACGCTGTCGCCGTCCCCGCACGCCCATTCCACTTCTCGAACTTCCCGAGCACGCCCCACGCCGTCAGCCCGATGAAGAGCGGCATCGTGTAGGGGCTCAGCCCGAAGGCGGGCGTGAGCTGCGCGAGCACCTGGCCCAGACCGGTGCCGAGCGGCACCTGCGACAGGATCTGCGTGACGACGGCGCCGACGATGCCGATCGCCGACTTCTTGCCGGAGAGCAGCTGCCCGATCGTCTGCCCGAGCGCGCCGTTGACCGGCCCGAGGACCGCGCCGTCGGGACGCGCGGTGGGCGGGCCGGGCGAGATCGGCGCGGTCGGGAGGCGCGCACCGTCGATCTGTCGGCGCAGGGCCTGGAGGAGTTCGTCGAGCCGCGCCGCGACATCCGCGGGCGGCGCGGCCGGCACAGGTGCGGCCGGCGCGATCACCACCGGGTGCATCGGGGTGGGTTGCATCGGGGTGGGTTGCATCGGGGCGGGTTGCAACGTGGTGGCCGCCCTCGCGGCGACCTGACGCTCGAGGTCCTGGATCCGCGCCAGCACCGCGTTGTCCGGCGCCGCCGGCCGCAGCGCCTCCTGGATGGCGGCGATCGTGCGCGCATCCGCGAGGCCGGTATCGTCCAGGCCGCACCGCGCCTGGAACGTCGCGACGGCCGTCATGGTCCGCGGCCCGTTCCGGCCGTCCTCGACGAGGGGCGACGTCGCGCCGAGGCGATTGAGCGATTGCTGAACCCAGAGCGTGCTGTCGGCGAGTTCGTCGTCGGGCTCGCGGGACACGGCCGCCTCGACGGCGCGCGGCGCCGCGAGCGCGACCGTGGCGTCGACGTCGATGAGGCTCCGCAGGATCACCGCGGTGCCGATCTGCGTGTCGACCACGTTCGGGTCGAAGACGTGGTCGCGCACGAACTTGCCGCCGCGCGCGCCCGGCGGCCCGTAGGCCGTCGACCCGCCCCAGAGATACGGCGAGTTCACGCCCCGGCCGTGGTAGCCGTAGCCGTTGAAGCCCTCGAGCCGGTAGAGGGCGCGCGCGACGCTCCAGTCGCCGACCCCGATCAGGCCCTGGAGGCGCAGCGCGTCGACCGCCCCTTCGACGAAGGCCTGCGGCCCGGTGAAGGGGCCGCGCCCCTTCGGGACGATCGTGGTCCGTCGTCCGAGCTTCTGTCCGTTGCCGAGATACGTGTCGAAATCGAAGGCCGATTCCCGGTAGTGGCAGAGCCCGATGAACCACCAGGGCACGCCCGTGCGCGCCTCGATCTCCAGGTAGCGCGGTTTGCCGGCGGCGAGCTGCTGCGCGAGCTTGCGCACGGTCGCGAGCTTCTCCGGCCGGATCTGCAGCGACGCCCAGGTCCGCTCGTAGCCGTCCTGAAAATCCGTGAAGGATGCCATGTCGATGCTCCGGGATCTGCGGTGACGAAGCTCTGACGGGACGGCCCGCGCGGCCGGGCGCCCCTCGGGCGGGTCTGCACGCGGCGCCCCGGGTCCGGACGCGCGGTCGCGCGGCGCGGACTCCCGACCGATCGCGCTCCTGGTACCGGCGTCCTGTCCGTGCGCCGGGCTAACCGGGCTCGGCGGCCCCCGCCGACCGTCCGGCGTAGGAGATCCGGAACGCGGTCGGAAACGGTGTGCCCCCGTCCTCGACCGCGCCCTCGGCCCGCACGGCGTCGCGCAGAAGAATCCGCCGAACGATCTCCGGGATCATCGCGCCCGCCACGTGGCGGCCGAGGCACTCGTGATGGCCCCGGCCGAAATGGAGATAGGTCTGATCCGGGCGGGTCGGATCGAAGCGGTCCGGCTCGGGCACGCCGGTCGCGTCGAACATCGCCGACAGGCTGAGGGGCAGGACGATCCGGCCCTTCGCGATCCGGCTCTCGGCCGGGCTGCCCCGGCCGAGCACGTGGTCGGCCTCCGCCTGGCGGAACATGAAGGCGACGATCGGCGCGAAGCGCAGCGCCTCCCACACGTAGCCGTCGAAGGCGGCGGGCCCGGTCCGGGCGGCCGCGCGCGCGGCCCCGAGGACCTGCGGCCGGCCGAGGAGCTCGGCGAGGGCGTTCACCACGGCCTCCGACGTGGTCTCGATGGCCCCGATCAGCAGGCCGCCGACATTGATGACGACGCGGTCCATGCCGAAGCCGGTCGCCGCCGGCAGGTGCAGCCGGAGCAGGCGGGTCAGGACGTCGTCGGGCAGATCGGCGCCGGCCTCGATCGCCGCGACGCGCGCCGGGATGATCATGGCGAACGCCGCCCGCATCTCCTGGCGCGCCCGATCCGCCGCCGCGCGGATCGCCTCGGCATCCGGGCGCTCGTCGAAGGGGAGGTTGTTGAACTGGTCGAACTGGTTCGCGTACGACCAGCGCAGAAGGTCGGCATCCGGGGCCGTGAACCCGAAGAAGCGCTGCACGATCCGCAGCGGCACGAGGCGCGAGAGCGACGCGACGACGTCGATGGCCCCGCCGCCCGCGTCGAGGGCCGCGTCGGTGACGGCGCCCGCCAGGTCGCGGATCGCCGGGAGGTCGCGCCAGGACAGCACGGCGCGCATGACCGCCTTGTCGCGGTAATTCACCTCCGTGCCGTCGAGCGCCAGCATGAACTCGCCCATCTTGGGCTTGTAGAGCGCGACGGAGAAGATCTGCGGCAGGGACAGGATCTCCTCGACCTCCGCGCGGCCGGCGACCAGGATGGCCGCGCCGCAATCCAGGGCGGTCCGCCGCGCGCGCAGCTGCGCGAAGAACGGCCGCGGCGCGCGGGCGATCCAGTCCCGGGCGCGCTGCCAGCGCTGCGCCACCGGCAGGGCCTCCAGGAACGCGAGGCAGGGCGTCTCGGGAGCTGCGGCGCGCATGCACGACCTCCAATGGCGTTCGCGGAGAGGCGCGGGCCGTTCGGCCCGACGCCCGGTGGTCAGTTGAGCGAGACGTCCAGCCCCTCGCGCAGGCGCGCCACGAGCTCGCCCTGCCGGTGCGTCTCGGTCTTGGCGAACAGGGCGCGCAGCTGGGTGCGGGCGGTCGAGATCGCGATGCCGCGGTCCTGGGCGTGGGCGTCGAGGGACCGTCCCGAAGCCACCGCGTTGGCGAGGATCGACTCGGCGACGGTCAGCCCGAACAGTTTCTGCAGCCGCGCGGCGTTGCTCTCCTGGGCCTTCTGGGTCCCGGTCCGGATCACGATCGCCAGCTCGGCCCGCACCTTCGACCCGGTGCCCGCCGGCCGCTTCGACAGCGGATGCAACGACACCCGGTAGGGCACGCCGCTCTCGCCGCAGGTCACCGTGATGTGGTCGGCCTGCGTGATCGCCACGTCGCCGCTCGCGGCCGCGAGCGCCTCGCCGGCGGCGCGGGCGATCCGCCGCCCGGTCTGGCTGTCCTTGAGGACGAGGCTGCCCTTCACGAAGGACAGGCCGGTGCGGGACCGCGCGAGCGCTTCGGCCGCGCGGTTGGCGTGCGCGACGCGCAGGTCGGAATCGGTGAGGATCACGGCGGCGTCGAGGAGGTCCAGGGCGGAGGCGAGATCGGACGTGCGCTCGGAGGCCTGCCGCATCAGCGCGTACAGCTCGAAGGCCCGGCGCAGGTGCGGGACGAGCATCGCCAGGCGCCGGACCTCGTCGGACCGGAAGGGACCGCCGTCCTCGCCCCGCATCGCCGCGAGGGTCGCCATCACGTCGGCTTCCTTGGCGAAGTAGGTGACGAGGCTGTGCTCGATCTCGAAGGGCTGCACGACCTCCTTGAACAGGGCCGACTCGCGGAACTGCACCGCGTCGACCCCCTCCTCGGCGCGGATGACCTTGCCCTGGTTCGACAGGATGTAGGGGAGGCGCGGATCCTCGGTGGCGTGCCGGTAGAGGAACTCGCGGTACCGCGCCCGCTCGAAGCCGGACACCGCCCAGATCGGCTTGCGGTTCCCGTCGAGGCTGAACACGGCGAGCTGTCCGACCCGGCCGCCGACGAAATCGGTCAGATCCTCCAGGAGCGCCGACCACTCCTCCGGCTGGCCGACGCGGTCGTAGATCGACCCCACCAGCACCGAATACGCCTCGAGATCCTGCATGGCCACGCTCCGCGGTGAGTGCGAGTCTTGAGTGTTCTCAGATCTCCAGCCTTCCGGTCGGACCGACAGGCGCCGAAACTGGACCTTCCATTACGGATCCGATTGAACTGCAAATCAATACTGATGAGATGGAAATCGAGGCCGCGGATGGCGTCTAGAGGGTTCGCAGATACTCCAGAAGCTGCCGCCGCTGCGCGTCGTCGAGCTGCTCGGTCCCGTAGGCGGGCCCCTCGTGCCCGGTATTGGCGTTGCCCGGGAGCGCGGTGTCGAACAGGAACGGCCCGCTGTCGGACCGGAAGCCGATCCGGTCCTCGTCCAGCTCGCGGCTGCCGACCCGGAACGTCCTGGATCGCCGGCTGGCCGGCAGCAGAAGTTCGTACAGGTTCGGCACCGAGCCGTTGTGCAGGTACGGGCCCGTCGCCCAGATCCCGTTGAGCGGCCGGGCCTTGTAGACCAGCAGATCGCGGTCTCTCCGCGCCCCGACGAACGCGGCGACGAGGCCCTTGCCGCCGGCGGTCGAGACATCGTCGAGCATCGCGTTGCGGGCTTCGAGGGCGGCGGCGCCGCGCTTGAGGAGCCGGTCGAGGATGACGGCCTGGTCCGCCCCGACGCCCGACGGATCCGGTCCGCGGTCGAGCGGCGCCAGGATCGCGCCGGCGACGAGCGTGGCCACGAGTTCGAGGCTGCTCGTCTCGGCGGCCAGCGGCGGCGTCGTCGCCAGGAACGGCATCCGGACCCCTTCGAGGATCCCGGTCCGCGCGCGCCGGGACACGGCGTTCGTCGCCATCTTCGGGTCGGTCCCGATCTCCGCCAGCGGTGTCAGGGTCACCGTCAGCGCGCGGTTCGCGCCGGTCGGGGCGATCGCGTGGCAGGACACGCAGTACCGGTCGTAGTGGACCTTGCCGGCCGCGGCGTCCCGGGTCTGCGCCTCCGTGCGCGGCGCGATCCGGTCGGGCCAGGCCGGCGCCGTGAGGGCGCCCAGCTGGTTCTCGATCCGCAGGAGGTTGACCCGGTCCGCCGAGGTCTCGAACCACAGCGGCGGCAGGGTCGGCTCACGGATGTCGGTGCGGGCGAAGACCCCCAGCACCTCGCCGACGTTCCGGCCCAGGCGCTCGACGGCGAGCCCGTTCGCGGCCGAGCCGTTCCACTGCACCCGGTCGTGCCACGACGTATCCCACAGGAACGGGTAGCTGACGGGCGCGTCGGGCGGGGCGATGTTGTGCGGGTCGCGCAGATCGATGCCGGTCGCCCGGTTGAAGATCATCCCGAAGGCGTCCAGGCGTGCCGGCCCCCAGGGCACCGCGGTCCGGCTCGACGCGACGTAGCGGGAGAAGTCGTCGGCCAACCGCGTCAGGCTGACCCGCAGGCGGCGGCGGTCGGCCTCGGACGGGCCCGCCCCCGGCGCCGACAGTTCCGCCGGGATGACGCGGCGGGCGAAGCGCTCGAAGCGCGCCCCGTCGTCGCGCGTCCGCGCGAGGGCGCTGCCGAGTTCCTCGATGAAGGCGAACATGTCGGCATCGGCCGGGCCGCCGTCGATCAGGATCGACCGACCGCGCAGGTCGACCCGGTTCACGTGGCAGGCGGCGCAGGTCATGCCGATCCACTCGCCGCGATCGTCCACATCCTTCACGAAGCCGATGGGAAGCCCGCTGCGGATCGATCCGCGCGTCCCGTCATACGGATTCGGCAGGTAGCCGAAGCGCGCGAGCCCGTCCTCGACGAAGAGCCTGTCGTCGTCCGGGCGCTCCAGGGACATGAACCAGGCGTAGGGCATGATCTGCGAGCCCTGGCTCGCCCCGTAGAACCACGCGCGCTCCTGCGGCGTCCAGGACTGTGCGAGAAAGTGCGGGCCGCCGTCCGGCCCGTCCCCCGGCCCCGGGTCGGCGGCCCCCGATCCGGGCTGCACCGGGACCAGGATCATCGCCGTGAGCGCGACGACGCGGGCGGCCGGGGAGCGGGTCACGATCGCACCTGGGACATGGCGGAACCCTGCCTTCGCGAAGCGTCTCGCCGATTTCAATAGACGCCGATCGACGCCCGCGCGTCCTTCGAATGGATGATGTTCGAATACAGTTTTTCTGTGAGGTTCCGAGCGTCGGTAATTTCCGCTATCGCCGTCGCGGCGGCGCCGATCAGCTACAAGTCTGCCTCGAGCGAAATGTCTGTCCCATCGAGTTCACGAAATTCGTTCACGGGATCAATACTGGAAGCATAGAATTTTATCATAAACTGTTCCGGCGGCCGACGGAGAGATGTTCGCGCGACCACGGATCGGAACGGCTGAACCGCGAAGTCCGGCCCCGCGCGGACGATAGGAGGAGCGATGAGCGCCAGTATCGCGGACATCCAGGCGGACGCCCCTCCCCATCATCTGCCCGCCGTGATGACGGGGCCGGACGCGTGGTTCCTCGACACCGAGCAGGCGCTCGAAGAGGAGATGGATCATTTCTGCGGGCCGCATCCCGGCGATCGCGCGCCCTGGCAGGCGCGGGCCGACCAGGCCCGGCTCGCGGCCCTGTGCCTGTCCGGCGGCGGGATCCGCAGCGCCACCTTCTGCCTCGGCGCCCTGCAGGCCCTGGCCAGCCGGCGGATGCTCGGCGAGTTCCACTACCTGTCGACGGTATCGGGGGGCGGCTTCGCGGGCGGCTGGCTGCAGACGTTCATCCGGCAGTGCGGCAGCATCGCCGAGGCCGAGCGCCAGCTCGGCGGCTCGGGCAACGAGATCTTCGCCAAATTGCGGCGGTACACGAACTACCTGACCCCGGAAGTCGGGATCCTGTCGTCGGACACCTGGGCCGGCATCGTTCTCTACACCCGGAACACGATCCTCAACTGGTTGATCATCTTCCCGCTGCTGCTGTTCGTTCCCCTCGCGCTGCTCGCCTACAGGACGGCCCTCGAGGCGGCGAGCGGCAGCACGCTGTGGCTGCCCCTGGTGCTCGGAAGCGCGGCGCTGTTCGTCGCGACGTTCAGCGCCTGCACCCTGCTGCCGAGCCATCGGCCGCGGACGGGCGACGTCACGGCGTACGCGTCCCCGGCGCGGATCGCGGCCTGCATCATCGCGCCGACCTGCGTCTGGGCCCTGGCGCTGCCGTTCACGCTCCGCGCGCTGTTCGAGCAGCCGCTGCCGGTCTCGGGCCTGTCCCTGTGCCGTCTGGGCCTCGCGTACTTCGCCGTGCAGGTCGCGGCCTATCTCGGCGGCCTGATCTGGCAGACCGCGAAGGGCCATCCGGGGCTCTGGCTGTACGAGCGGAATGTCGGTCCCTGGCTCGCCAGCAGCCTCGTCTCGGCCGCGCTGATCAGTCTCTGCGCCGGCGCATCCATCGACTGGCTGGTCGGCGACGCCGCCAGCTTCGATGCCGGACGGGCCGAGGTCTCGCAGGTCCTGACGGTCGCGGCCCCGCCGGCGCTGATCGTCATTCACCTCCTCCAGAGTGTCATCTTCATCGGGTTCCGGAAGAGCGCCGAGTGCGCCGACCTCGACCGCGAGTGGGTCGCGCGCGTCGACGGCCAGTTCCTGCTGGCCGCGATGGGTTGGACGGGCCTGTGCCTGTGCTGCCTGGTCCTGTCCGCCGACGCCCTCGGTCGCCAGGACGCGCATATCCCCGCCGTGTTCGGCGCGCTCGGCGCCCTCGCCACCGGTCCGGCCGCCGCCTTCCTGGGCAAGCAGGTCTTCGTGCGCGCGCAGTCCCTGGCCGCCAAGGGCCGCATGGACGACCTCGTGATGATGGGCCTCAGCGCGATGGCGGCGGTCTTCGGGATCAGCCTGTTCGCCCTGATGGGCTGGTGCCTCGGCCGCGTCCTCGGCTCCGCGCATGATTGGTGGGGCGACTGCCTGCTGCCGCGCTGGGCGCGGGGCGGCGCGGATGCCGGCCCCGCCTGCGGCATCAACCCCTACGGCATGATCGTGATCCTGGACGTCGCTGTGGCGGCGCTCCTGGCCGGGGCTGTCTGGCTGTTCGGCCGCGTCAACGTCAACCGCTTCTCCATGCACGGCGTCTACCGCAACCGCCTGACCCGCGGCTTCCTCGGCTCGGCGCGGACGCGGCGCGACGCCGATCCCTTCACCGACTTCGACGAGGAGGACAGCCCGCGCATCGCCGAACTCGGGACGGAGAAGCGGCTGCTGCCCGTCGTCAACATGACGCTCAATCTGACGGATCTCCTCCACACCGAGTGGGCGGAGCGGAAGGCCGCCTCGTTCACCGCGACACCGTTCGCCTGCGGCTCGGCGATCCTCGACCGCGCCGACAGGGCGCGCGACCTGCCCGGCACCGGCGGTCCGCGCGGGGCCTATATCCGCACGTCGCAGTATGCCGGGATGGAGACGCGGGGCGATCGTGTCAGCGCGGGCAGAGGGCCGCTGCTGGGCGGGCTGCTGACGATCTCCGGGGCCGCGGTCAGCCCGAACTGGGGCTATCACTCGTCGCGCCTGATCGCGTTCCTGATGACCCTGTTCAACGTCCGGCTCGGCGCCTGGCTGCCGAACCCCGCGGTGGCGCGCCGGGACGACCTGAAGCTCGCCAAGCCGGCGAACTCCGTGCTCGCGCTCCTGAGCGAGCTCGGCGGCCGCAGCACCGATGTCCGGCAGGCGATCTACCTCTCGGATGGCGGCCATTTCGACAATCTCGGCGTCTACGAGATGCTGCGACGGCGCTGCGCGCGGATCGTGGTGATCGACGCCGGCCAGGACGAGCAATGCACCTTCTTCGACCTCGGCAACGTGATCCGGAAGGCCGAGGTGGACGGGTTGGCGAAGGTCCAGATGGGCGAGATGCGCATTCTCTCCCGCTCGACGATCGAGCGCGAGGGCAAGCGCGCCGGCGCGCTGGGCTACGCGCGCGGCACGATCGCGTATCCGGGCGCCCGCGACGCGGGATCGCTGATCTACATCAAGCCGAGCTTCCTGGACGACATCCCCGCCGAAGTCCGCGCCTACGGCGCGACCAGCCCGGCCTTCCCGCACGAGAGCACGGCCAACCAGTGGTTCTCGGAGAGCCAGTTCGAGAGTTACCGCGCCCTGGGCTTCTACCAGGTCAGCAAGATGTTCGGCTCGCAGCTCACGACCTTGTCGGATTGGTCCGTCTACCTCGACAGCGAGATCGGCCGGCGCACCGCGGATTGCTAGCGCGGGCGATCGTGCCGGACATGGCCGCCCTCCGATCACGGGGGAACGGCCAACCGCTGCAGCCGCGCGGGCGCGGAGGTCCGGGACGATCCGCGCCGGGGCCCTCGCGCTGTCCGCACCTCGGCACCGAAGATCCGTGGTGGAGCGGAAGATCAGTTCTCCCTCGAGCGGTCGGAGCTCAGGGCGGCCGATGCCGATCTCGCCGCGCTCGGGACGCCGGCGCGTCGCACAGGCATCGAGGCTCGACGAGCGCGACCCTGTTCACGGCATGGCAACCGCCACCGAGCGGCTGGTGCGGGGAGGGCCTTCGCCCGCGCCGCGGTCCCTATTGAGCCGACCAGCGTCCGCCACGAGACCGTACGATCGAAGCTGAGCGAAGCCGGGATTATTTCGCTCAGGCACCGGTTCGGTGAAGCAGAGAGGGTGGAAACTCTATTGCGCGATTCGATTGGGTCATCAATTTAGCGATCTACGTAAACTTGCTCGCTTCAGGGGTGCGGAATCGATCAAATGATGGATGCGTTAATAAGAAGTAGCTGCTAGGACACGTCATCATGTTGGCGGAGGAGCGGATGCGCTACCGGGCCGTAAGCGTCTTGGATGTGTTGGCCGTGCCTCCGGATGAGAGTCCGACCGACGAGACTCTCATGCTCCGCGAGCACATCCGCCGAATCCTGCGCAAACTCTCCCGGGCGCGGGCCGAGCTTCAGTACAGCTGAGGTGGGCGGCGCCCGTCGACGGCGGTGCGGATCTCCACGCCCCCACGGTCGTCAGGGCCGGTCGATTCGCTCCGCGCTCCCATCGCCGCGATGGGCGGCGTCGCGCTCCGTTTCGCGCCCCTGTGCCGTCTACGCGGTGATGTCGGTGTCGTGGCGGCTCGGCGCGGGTTCGACGTCGCGACCGGACGGGGTGTAGGCGCACCAGCCGCATTGCCCGAGGTCGGCAGCCCGCGGCGCGTTCCACTGCGAGCACAGCGGGCACACTTTCAGCACGAGCTTGGCGCCGTGCGCGAAGGCCAGACCGCGGCCGCGGAACGTGACTCTACCCTGGGGAAGATCAGTGGACATCGGCGCCCTGACTGTAACACAGGTTAGTCACTGGAACCTGTCTAATCTGCGCAGCTCCGTCAACCCCGGTCGGAGCCGGGCGTCGTGATCTGGATGTCGTGATCTGCCCCGGTGACGAAGCCGCCCGAGACACTGCCGGACGGTCGCGAAGACTTCGAGCGGGGGCAGCGGCCGGGCATCCGTGCAGCGGGATCCGGATCGAGGCGCGACCGGATCGGGTCACGGGTTCCGCTCGCACGGGTCTCGCATCACGCATGTCGATAGCCAGGACGGTCCCGGTCAGGTCGCACGGAGGGCGACGTGCCGGTCGAGCCTCGATCCGGGGCCCTCGAAGCCGACGTCGCACCCGGCGTGGCAGCAGGGCGGCGCTTCGGCGTCCGGCACCAGAGCCTGTCGGGGCAGCGCGGCGAACTGCGCACCGCCGATGGCGTCGCCACCCGGCGTGAGCACAGCGCGGTCTGCTAAAGCTTGACCGATCCGCGACTCCGGGCGCTTCTCGACGCGGTCGAGGGTATCCTCGTGACCAACTGCCGACCGCGGCGGCTCCCGGCGCGCGCCCGACGTGCCGGCTCGGGCCCTCGGACAGGCCGCGATGTTCGGGCAGATCGGAGACGAACCGTGACCGCTTTCCTCGCTCCGCTCGCGGGGGGCGCCCTGATCGGCGCCTCGGCGGCGTTGCTGCTTCTGGCCAACGGTCGCATCGCCGGGATCAGCGGCATCCTCGGCGGCCTGCTCGACGGCCGCCTCGACGGCCGCCTCGGGGCGGCGGCCCGCGACTTGGCTTGGCGCGCGGCCTTCCTCGTCGGGCTCCTCGCCGGTCCGGCCCTGTACCGGCTGGCGGCGGGCCAGTGGCCGGACATCCGCGTGGGCGCGTCGTGGCCGATGCTGATCGCCGCCGGTCTTCTCGTCGGCTTCGGGACCCGCCTGGGCTCGGGCTGCACAAGCGGTCACGGGGTCTGCGGACTCGCCCGGCTCTCGCCGCGCTCCCTGGCGGCGGTCGCGACCTTCATGGCGGCGGCCATCGTCACCGTCTTCCTCGTTCGGCACGGCGTGACGCGATGAGCGCGCCCCGCCTCCTCGTTGCCCTGGTGAGCGGCCTGCTGTTCGGCGTCGGCCTCGCCCTCTCGGGCATGATGAACCCCGAGCGGGTCCTGGGCTTCCTCGACGTCGCGGGCGCCTGGGATCCGAGCCTCGCCTTCGTGCTGGCCGGGGCCGTCGGGGTCTCGGCGCTGGGCTACGCGATCAAGGCGCGGATGGCGCAGCCCGCCCTGGCGCCGCGCTTCGAGGTGCCGACGAACCGGAGCGTGGATGCCCGGCTGCTCGCGGGAGCCGCGCTGTTCGGCCTCGGCTGGGGGCTCGCCGGCTTCTGTCCCGGCCCGGCCCTGGCCGGCCTGACCCTCGGCCTGCCGGAGGTCGGGCTGTTCGTGGCGGCGATGCTCGCCGGAATGCTGCTCCACCGCGTCACCGCGGCGCGCCGGTCGCGGCCGGTCGGCGCGGCCCGCTGAGAAGCCGTGCGGCTGCCGCTGCTCAGGGCGCAGAATCCGGCTTCCGGTGGAAACCGAGGGGCGCGGTGTTGGAGCGCTGCGGCTGCGCCCGCTGCACCCAGCGGGCGGCGACCATCGCGCCGAGATCGTGGCCGACTGCCGCCGCGGAACGGCGTCCCAGGGCGTACACGATCCGCACGGCGTCGAGCGCGTAGGTGTGCGTGCGGAACGCCGCGGCATCGCCGTCGTCGCGGCCGTCCCTGCCCGTCGTGCTCCCGTACCCGCGCTGGTGCTGGTCCGGCGCGACCACGTGGAAGCCCGCCCGGGCCGGCATCACCCTGCGCCAGCTCCAGGCGCCGGGCTCCTGCGGGCTCGATCACCGGACCCGCGGCACGAGGGGGCCTCGGCGCGGCCGCGCGACCGCCGCGGCGCCGCGCGCGGCGTCAGGTGGCGGTCCGCAGGGTGATCCGCGTCAGCTCCGACGGACGCCCCAGCCGGAGGGCGAAGCCGGGCCAGAGCCCGGTGCCGTTGCTGACGTAGAGCCGCATCGCCCCGACCCGGTACGCGCCCGAGACGAACCCGGCATTGCCGCGCGCCACAAGACGGTCCAGGCCGCGGATCATGCCGCCGTGGGTGTGGCCGGAGAGCTGGAGCGCCACGCCGCGCGCCGCGGCTCGGGCGGCGTTCGCCGGCTGGTGGTCCAGCAGGACGATCGGCGCGCCCGACGGTGCGCCCGCCAGGGCCGCGTCGAGGTCGGGGCCCGGATGCCCCGTGGCGGGCGCGGAGCGGTCGGTGACGCCGGCCAGCACCAGCGCGGCGCCCCCGCACGTCAGGATCGTGTGGGCGTTGGCGAGGACGCGGATCCCCAATCCCGCGAGGTGGCGCATCCAGGCGTCGTGGTCGAAGAAGTACTCGTGGTTGCCGGGCACGGCCCAGACACCGTCGCGCGCGCGCAGGGCCTGCAACGGCGCGACGTCGTTTCGCCGGGCCTCCAGCGAACCGTCGATGAAGTCGCCGGTCACGACGATCAGGTCGGCGCGGAGGTCGTTGGCGCGCGCGACGACGGCCCGCGCCCAGGCGGCCGGGAACAGGCGGCTGATATGCAGGTCGGTCAGGTGCAGGATCGTGTAGCCGTCGAGGCCGGGGGGCAGGTCCGCGATCGCGACGGGCACGTCCTTCAACGGCGGCACGCGCGCGGCCTGCCACACGGCGGCGGCCGAGAGGCAGGCGGCCGACGCGGCCAGCGCGGCGCGCCCAGCGGTCGCGATCGCCCAGCCGCCTCCGGGCAGCGCCAGGGAGATCAGGGCGACGAGGTCGAGGGCGAGCTGCATCACCGCCGCCAGCGCGATCGCGCCGAACGCCCAGTTGAACAGGATCACGACCGGGCGCGGGAATTCCGGCGCGAAGACCGACCCGGAGGAGAGGCGGCTCCACAGGTGGTACTGGGAGGCGATCAGGAGGAGCGCGGCGAGGCCGAGCCTGAGCGCGAGCGGCGCCGGCAGGGGCCACACCACCCGCGCGATGACGTAGGCCGCGGGCAGGCTGGGGATGAGGCGGATCATGGGCGGCTACATGGACCGGGCGACGACCGAAAGGCAAAGCTTGCGCCCGGTTCGCCCCGTTCGCTCAGTGCGCGGCGACCGGTCGGGCCGCCGTCGCCGGCTCCGAAGGCGCCCTCCGCCGACCCGTCAGCCGCCCCGGGACCGCTCCCCGCCTGCGCCCGGAGACCGCCGGCGTCAGCGCGCGCTCGGATCGAACCAGGCGCGCAGCGGATCCAGGGTGGTCTCGTGCGCCAGCGGGGGCGCCGCGCCGTCCGGGGCCGCCATGCCCACGCGGTCGTGCCAGTACGTCGCCAGCCCCACCTGCGCCGTGCCCACGAGGTCGAAGGCCGAGCCGGCGACGAACAGGCAGCGCGCCGGCTCGACCCCGAGGGCCTGCAGTCCCAGCCGGTAGGGACGCGGATCGGGCTTGTAGAACCCGGCCCGCTCCGCCGTGACGACCGCGTCGAGCTCGACCCCCAGGCAACCGGCGGCGATGCGCCCCAGACGTTCGGAGCAGTTGGTCACGACGCCGAGCCGCACGGAGCGCGCCGCGAGCGCCTGCAGGGTCTCCGTCACGCCGGGCCAGGGCCGGAGTTCGCCGTAGCGGTCCTCGAGGTCCGCCGCGAGGCGGCGCGGCAGGCCCACCGCCGCGGCGGCCTCGGCCACGAGATCCTCGTAGGGCCGGTACGCCCCCGTTCGGTAGGTGATCCGCAGGTACTCGGCCCGCCACCGGCGGCCGGCCTCCTCGCTGCCGGCGACCGAGTCCCACAGGGACCAGCTGTCCAGCAGGGCCGTCAGGAGATCGAACAGGACGGCATCGAATCGGTGGGATGTCATGATGGGTCCTCCTTCCGTGTCGGGCGCCGCATCGGGCGGTGTCGTCCGTCGCGCGGCCGCGGGCCGCGCCGACGCGTCCCGGAGCGCGCGTCAGTCCGCGCGGGCGGCGCTCACCCGCCGCACCGCGTCCGGGCCGGCTCCCGTCGCGTCCGGCGCCGCCGGGCGGTCGAGGGCCGCGTGATCCGGGCCGTCACGGCCGGCGTCGCCTACCAGCCATTGATGCGCGGCCAGACGGCGGCGACCCGCCCGTCGGCGTCGAGGACGTGGTAGCGGTCGTACTGGGCGCCCGTCGCGCAGGCGTGGTTCGGCAGGATGCGCACGCGGTCGCCGATGGCCAGGTCGGGCAGGGCGGCGCGGGCGCCCGGGCGCAGGGCGAGGATGCCGTGCTCCTGGTTGGCGTCGGCGACGATCAGGTCGGGGTAGGGGCGGCCGGCGCGGTCGCAGACCACGCCGTAGCCCTGATCGACCGCCTGCCGGGCCGTGCCCCGGTCCCGCGACAGCGCCATCCAGCCGGCATCGGTGATGAGCCAGCCCTTGTCGCGGCGGTGCCCGATCACGGTGGCGAGCACGCTCACCGCGATGTCGTCGACCGCGACGGAGCCGACGCCGGCCTGGAACAGGTCGCCGAACATGAACACGCCGGCCCGGACCTCGGTGATCCCGTCGAGGTCCCGGGCGTAGCGCGCGGTCGGGGTCGAGCCGACGCTCACCACCGGGCACGGCAGGCCCGCCTCGCGCAGCAGGGTGGCCGCCGTCACCGCCGCCGCGCGCTCGGCCTCCGCGGCCGCCGCGAGAGCCTCGGGATCGCTGAGGCCGTAGCTGTCGCCGGCATGGAGCAGCACGCCGCGCAGGTCCGCGCCCGCGTCGAGCGCGCGCCCGATCGCCGCCAGCAGCGCCGCATCGGACGGCTTCACGCCGGAGCGATGCCCGTCGGCGTCGACCTCGATCAGGACCGGCAGACGGTCGCCGGTCCGCGCGGCCCAGGCGGCGACCGCGCCCGCCTGCTCGATCGAGTCGAGCACCACGGCGAGGTCCGCGCCCCAGCGTCGCCGGATCGCGCCGACGCGGTCGAGCTTCTGCGGGGCGATGCCGACGCCGTAGATCATGTCCCGCACCCCGCCCTCGGCGAAGTACTCGGCCTCGCGCAGGGTCGAGACCATCGCCGGGCCGGCCGGACCGGCCATGGCGAGCCGGGCGACGTCGATCGACTTCGCCGTCTTCAGGTGCGGCCGGAGGGCGACGCCCAGCCGGTCCAGGTGCGCCCGCATCCCCGCGAGGTTCGCGCGCAGCCGCGCCTCGTCGAGGAGGAGGCACGGCGTCTGGAGGGGACTCGATGCCCCGTCGATCTCCGATGACGGCACCTGCGCCTCGGTTCCAATGCCCGGCATGTCCGCGCCTCCCTGTCTCGCTGCCGGGTGACAGACCATGCCGGACCGGGAGACGCCATTAATCCGTTCGGCATTCTGGATTAAGGTCAGCCTTAATGCTCGACACCGACGATCTCCGCTTCTTCGTGGCGGTGGCGGCCAGCCCGTCCCTGGCCGCCGCGGCGCGCAGCCTGAACGTGTCCCCGCCCGCCGTGACGCAGAGGCTGCGCAGCCTCGAGAAACGGCTGCGCGTCCATCTGGTGGACCGGTCCGGTCGCGGCCTGACGCTGACCGACGAGGGGGAGTTGCTGGCCGAGCGCGGCCGCGACCTCCTCGGCGCCTTCGACGATCTCACCGACGCCCTGGCCGAGCGTGTCGGCGCGGTGACCGGACATCTGCGCGTCGTCGCCCCGCTCGGCTTCGGACGCCGCCACGTGGCCCCGGTCGTGACGGCATTCCGGATCCGGCATCCGGGCGTGCGGATCGACCTGCTGCTCTCGGACCGCCTGGGCCGCATCCCGTCCGAGACCTGGGACCTCGCGATCCACGTCGGTGAGATCAGGGAGGCGACCCCGAGCCTGACCGTGCGCGCCCTCGCGCCGAACGACCGGATCCTCTGCGCGGCGCCCGCCTACCTGGACCGGCACCCGGCCCCGCGCGTGCCGGCCGATCTGCGGGATCACACCTGCATCGCGCTGCGCGAGAACGACGAGGACGTGACGCTCTGGCGCTTCCGCGCGGCGGACGGCGCCGAGGCGCGCGTCAGGGTGGACGCGGGCTTGGTCAGCAACGACGGCGACGTGGTGCGGGGCTGGGCCGTCGCCGGCCTCGGCGTGATCGTCCGCTCGGAATGGGATGTCGCCGACGACCTGCGCGCCGGGCGGCTGACGCGCCTGCTCGAAGGCTACGCCCTGCCGTCGGCGCCGGTCGTCGCCCTGCTCGGCTCGGAACGGCGGTCGCGCGCGGCCCGGACGGAGCGGTTCCTCGACGCGCTCCGGCGCTCGTTCGACCCGCTTCCGTGGCGCAGCCCCCCGGGGCCGGACGGGCTCGCCCAGGACCCCGTCCGCTGAGGCCAGGCCGGATGCTGAGGGACTGTCCCCAGGTCGGCGGAGGCCTGTCGGTGCCCCGGCCGGGTTCTTTCCGAGGCGCACCGGTCGCGCGTTCCGGGCCTGAACCAGCCTCCGGACGGCGTCCGCTCCGGCTCAGCTCCGGATCTCGATCGGCGTGCCGACCTCGACCCGCGCGTAGATCGATCGGGCTTCGGCGTTGGTCACGCCCACGCAGCCATCCGTCCAGTCGATCAGACGATGCAGGCGGCCGACCCAGGAGAAGCCGTTCCTGAGACCGTGGATCATGATGTCTCCGCCGGGTGGCGCGCCGGCCGCGGACGCCGCGGCGCGGTCGGCCGCGTCCGGATAGGAGATCCGCAGCGCGAGGTGGGCGATGCTGTTCGGGTTCTTGCCAGCGATGCGGTAGTGCCCCTCGGGTGTTCTGCCGTCGCCTTCCGTCGCTTTCGGGCCGATCGACGCGAAGCCCAGGGCAACGCGGTAGACCGCGAGCACGCGTCCGCCGCGGAGGAGCGTCAGCCGCCGTCGCGCCTTCTCGACGCGAATGAGGTCCGCGCGCTCGGCTTGCGGCAACAGGCCGGGGGCCGCGGAGCCCGCGGGCCCGTCGGCCGTGCCGAAGAGGAGGGCGAGCGGCGCGACGCACAGGAACGGTCCGACGAGGTAGCGGCGTCTCATCGGCCGACCCTAGGGGACGGGCGGCCCGCGGCCAAACGGACGGGCCCGGCCCCGCTTCGCGAGCGGAGTATCGGAGCCGCCGACTCTGAAGGCGCGATCGCCCGTGCCCGCACGTCGCTGCGACGGATCCAGTCCCGCGCGGGAGCGACGGCCGTGCCCCCTCACACATGCCGCCCGCGATCGCGCCGGCCCGGGCGCGGATGACGCTCGGGTGTCATCTGCCCGTGGAACCGGTCCCGCCGTGATCACGGCGTCCGAGCTTCCCGCCACCGGAGCGGGTCGGGCGCGCCGGACACGGATGAGGATCGATGGATGCGGCGATACGGTGTCACGACGTTGCTCGGCCTCGGGATGATGATTCCTGAAGCCCCGGCGGAGGCACGCACGGTCGAGGACTTGCAACGGCAGATCGACGAGCTGAAGGCCGTCGTCAGGACGCTGTCGGCCGAACAGCGGCGCCGGAAGGGCGGAGGTCCCACGCCCAGCCCCAGGCCGGCCGCGCCGAGGCCGGTCGAGACCGCGGGACCTGCCTCAGGTCCCGCTTCAGGAACCGCGCCGGTTCTGTCGGGTCAGGCGCAGCCCGCGCCGGCCCCGCCTGCTCATGCCGGTCGGCCGAAAACGTGGTTCGAGCGACTGACCCTGCGGGGCTACACGCAGCTGCGCGTGAACGAGGTCCTCGCGGGCGACGCCGACGCGCCGGCCGGCTCCTCGCGGCTGCGCTCGGTGCACGACGGCGGCATCCGCGACAGGGACACCTTCACCTTCCGCCGGGTGCGGCTGATCCTGCAGGGCGACGTCCACGAGCGCGTGGCGATCTACCTGCAGCCGGATTTCGCGGTCTCCGTCGGCAACCAGTCGGCCGGGGAGCCGCGGGGCGGCTTCGCCCAGCTGCGGGACGCCTACGCCGACGTCTTCCTCGACGACGAGCGCCGCACCCGGCTGCGCTTCGGCCAGCAGAAGGTGCCCTACGGCTGGGAGAACCTGCAATCCTCGCAGAACCGCCTGACCCTCGACCGCTCGGACGCGATCAACAGCGCGATCCCGGGGGAGCGCGACATCGGCATCACGGCCTACCACACGCCCCCGTCGGTGCAGCGGATCTGGGATCGCCTCGGCAAGGACGGTCAGAAGCTCTTCGGCAATTACGGAGCCTTCGGCGTCGGCGTCTACAACGGCCAGACGATCAACCGGCTCGAACAGAACGACGACGTGATGATCGTCGGCATGGCGACGTGGCCGTTCGCGCTCGACGGCCTCGGATCCGCCTTCGCCGGGCAGGTGCTGGAGGTCGGCGGCTCGGCCTACCGCAACCGGTTCAAGCCGGAGATCCGCGCCGGGGGCGTCGGCCCCGTCTCGTACGCGGACGAGCGGGTCGGCGTTCACGCGATCCTGTATCCGCAGCCGTTCGGCCTCCAGGCGGAATGGAACTGGGGGCGCGGCCCCGAATTCGACGCGCTCACCCGGGCGATCGAGACCAAGCCGCTGGAGGGCGGCTACCTCCAGGCGATGTATCGGTTCGAGCACTCGCTCGTCGGGCCGTTCATGCCCTACGCGCGGCTCCAGACCTATCGCGGCGGCTGGAAGGTGGCGACGAACGCGCCGCCGCTCGCCACCGACGAGTTCGAGGTCGGCATCGAGTTCCAGCCGATCAAGCCGCTGGAGATCACCCTGGCCTACTCCAAGATGCGGCGGCGCGAGGCGGACGAGCGCCGGTTCGGCCGCGCGCGGGGCGACCTCTTCCGGGCCCAGGTCCAGTGGAACTACTGACGGCGCGGCCGCGCGGCGGCGAAGGGAGCCGCCGCGCTCAGGCGCCGAGCAGCGCGCGCCGCTCCTCCGCCGACAGGGCCGTCAGGGGCGGGCACAGGCGCAGCCACCCCGCGTCGCCCGTGGCGTCCGCCAGGAGCGCCTTGATGGACGCCATCTGCCGGGGGCCCACGGTGCGCTCGCGCGCGGCGACCACGCGGGCCTGCGCCGCGGCGACGGCCTCCGCCCGCGCCGGGTCGGCGGCGTTGCGGAAGATGAAGGCGAGATCGGCCGCGCAGACGTTGGACGTGGCCGTGATGCAGCCCGCGCCGCCCTTCGGCAGAAGCGTCAGCAGCAGCGGGTCGGCGCCGGTCAGCACGGCGAAGCCGGGGAAGCGGTCGATCATCGCCACGTGGTTGGCGAGGTCGCCGGACGAGTCCTTGATGCCGGTCACCGTCTCCGGGTAGCGCGCCCGCAGCCGCTCGATGAGACCGTGGGGGATCGGCACGCCCGAAACCTGGGGGATGTGGTAGAGCACGACCCGGAGCCGCGCGTCGCCGACCCGCTCGATCACCTCCGCGTAGGCCGCGAACAGGCCGTCGTCGGTGACGCCCTTGTAGTAGAACGGCGGCAGCATCACGACGGTCGTCACGCCGAGCGAGAGGGCGTGCCGCGTCAGGTCGATCGTCTCCGAAATGGCCGCGACGCCCGTGCCGGGCATCAGCTTTCCGGGCGCCACGCCGGCCTCGACGGTGGCTTCCAGGAGCGCCTTGCGCTGCGCGAGCGAGAACGAGTTCGCCTCGCCGGTCGTGCCCAGCAGCGCGACGCCGTCGCAGCCCTCGGCGATCAGCCGCCCGGCATGGGCCACGAAGGGTCGGTGATCGGGCGCGTAATCGGCCGTCAGCGGCGTGGCGGCGGCGCAGAACACGCCGCGCGGGTGGAGGGTGTTGGCGGTCATCGCGGGGCCTTCAGTGGGCGGCTCGGTAGAGCGCGAGGATGTCGGCGCGGCTCATGGCGCGCGGGTTGTTGTCGAGGAGCCGGCGGATGGCGTGGGCCTCGTCCGCCATCGCCTCCAGATCACGCTCCGGCACGCCGAGGCGCGACAGCCGCAGCTCCACGCCGAGGTCGGCGCAGAAGCGGGCGGCGCGCGCGCGCACGGTGGCCGCGTCGGCGCTGGCCGGGGCGCCCAGCGCCTCCAGGACGCGCGCCGTCTTCTCCGGGACGGCGGCCGCGTTGAAGGCCAGCGTGTGCGGGAAGATCGCCGCGCAGGCGAGGCCGTGGGCGACGTGGTGCCGGGTGCCGAGCGGGTAGGCCACCGCGTGGCCCGCCGTGGTGTTCACCGGCCCGAGGCAGAACCCGCCGTAGAGCGCGGCGAGCGCCAGCCCGGCCCGCGCCTCGCGGTCGGACCCGTCCGCCACCGCCCGCGGCAGGTACCGCCCGACCAGGCGGGCGCCTTCGAGGGCGTAGAGGTCGATGGTCGGGTGCGATCGGCGGCTGGTGAAGGCCTCGACGCAGTGGGCCATGGCGTCGACGCCCGTCGCGGCGGTCACGGCGGCCGGCACGGTCATGGTGAGGTCCGGGTCGATCACCGCGAGGTCGGCCAGCATGTGGCGGCTCTGCACCGCGAGCTTGGCCTGCGCCTCCGGGTCGGTGACGAGGGCGCGGGTGCCGGCCTCGCTGCCGGTTCCGGCGGTGGTCGGGACCTGCACGAGGCCGATCCGGCGCCCCGCGACTTTCTCCGCCCCGACCACGTCCCGCAGGCTCTGGCCGCTGCCCGGCAGCACCGCGACGAGCTTGGCGAGGTCCATGGCGCTGCCGCCGCCGAAGCCGATGACGCAGTCGGGGCGGAGCTCGTCAGCGCGCGCCAGGGCGGCGTCGAGGTTCGGGACGTCCGGCTCGGGCCTCACCGCGCCGAACACGGCGACCGCGCCCGGCAGCCCGAGCAGGTCCGCCCGGCCGGCGTTGAACGCGTCCGCCACCACGAGGGGCCGGCGGTAGCCGCGCTCGGCGAGGAAGCGGGCGACGCGGGGCAGCGTGCCCGCACCGAAGGCGATCTCCTGCGGCCGGATGAGATCGATCGGTGCGGCGATGTCCATGGCGGTCCTCACGCGGCTCGGCGGTTGGCCGCCAGTTTCTCGGCGAACTCGATCGCCTCGATGAGGCTGCGCTCGTTGGCGAGGCCGGTCCCGGCGATGTCGAAGGCGGTGCCGTGATCGACCGAGGTGCGGATGATCGGCAGGCCCAGGGTGATGTTCACCCCCGACAGGTCCATCCACTTGCCCGTGGCCGGGTCGATCTCGAAGCCGAGCAGCTTGACCGGGATGTGCCCCTGGTCGTGGTACATCGCCACCACCGCGTCGTACTGGCCCGCCCGCAGCTTCACGAACACCGTGTCGCCCGGCACCGGCCCGTGCACGTCCAGCCCGTCGGCGTTGGCCGCCGCGATCACCGGCGCGCTGACGTCGATGTCCTGGCGCCCGAACAGGCCACCCTCGCCCGCGTGGGGGTTGAGCGCGGCGACCGCGATCTTCGGCCTGGCCAGGCCCAGCCCCTTCAGCGCCGTGTCGGTGAGGTCGATGACGCGGCGCAGGCGCTCCGGGGTCAGGCGCTTGGGCACGTCCTCCAGGGCGACGTGGGTCGTGACGTGCGAGACCCGCATGGTGCCGTGGGCCAGCATCATCACCGAGCCGCGCACGCCGGTCAGCTCCGCCAGCATCTCGGTGTGGCCGGCGTAGTGGTAGCCGGCCTTGTTGAGCGCCTCCTTGTTGAGCGGCGCGGTGACGATGCCGCCGATCCGCTCGGCCAGGGCGAGGCGGACCCCGGCCTCGATCGCCTTGTAGGCGAAGCGGCCGCCGTCGGCGGAGAGCCGGCCGGGCTCGATCGGCGCGCCCTCGGCATCCGCCTGGAGGCAGCACAGCGCCGGCCAGCCGCCGTCCTCGGCGACTTCGGCGACCTCGGGGACGGGCTCGGGCAGGAGGCCGAGCGCCCGCTCCGCGCGGCGCAGGGCCGGGACGCTGCCGATGACGACGAGCCTGAGCTCGCCCGCGTCGATCCGGTCCCTCAGCCGGGCGGCGGCCTTGACGATGATCTCCGGGCCGATGCCGGCCGGATCGCCCATGGTGATGGCGAGATGTGAGGTCACGCGTCGCTCCTGCTGCGCGGAAAGCCGTTCTGGTGGAGGAGATCGCGCCAGACGCCGTCTGTTCCGAAGGCGCCGGACTTCGAGACGACCGGCAGGCCGTCCCAGCGGCCGCCCCGGAGGGTGGAGCGGGGCAGGCCGGGCGCGACCTGCCCGGTGACGTCGAGGCGCGCGGCGGAGAGGGCGAGGCAGAGCGCCTTCAGGGTCTCGCCGCCGGCGACCAGCAGCGTGCCGGGCCGCGGGATGCGGTCGATCACGCCCGCGAAGGCGGCGGCGATCCGCGCCGCGGCGTCCTCGCGGGCGGTGCCCTCGGGCAGCGCGAGGCTCGCGAGGACGACGCCGTCGCGGTCGAGGCGCGCGGCCACCGCGGCGGCAGGGTCGGGGTCGCTCGCCGACAGGACGAGGTGGCGGGTGCCGCAGGCCGCGAGCTGCGCCGCGGTCTCGGGCCGGTCCGAGCCGAACAGGCCGAGGACCGGGCCGGCGAGCCGGTCGTCGCCCGGCGCCGCCGCGCCGCGCGCCAGGGCGGCGGCGAGGCCGCCGCTGCCGCACCACAGGACCGGACCGTCTGCCGGCAGCGCCGCGACGGCGGCGAGGTCCTCGTCCGTCCGGGCATCGTAGACGGCGACGCCGTCCACCGGACCGTCCGTCACCGACGCCCGGCGGGCGGGGAGACCGGCCTCGCACAGGGCCCGCGCGATGTCCCCCGAGACCGGGAGCCAGCCGTCGGCCCGCCGCGCCCGCTGCCGGCCCTCCACCGTCACCCGGCCCTGGACGGGGAAGGCCGGGGCCACGATGCAGCGCCGCCACGCGCCCACCTTCACCGTGGCCGCGAGCTCGGCCGCCCAGGGGCCGCGCAGGAGGCTGTCGAGCTTCCTGAAGGCGATGTCCGCGCCGTCGAGCAGCGGGGCGAGCCCGCCGGCGATCCGCGCGGCTTCCGCCGCGGCGCGCTCGCGCGTGCCGGCATCGACGGCGAGGGAGCCCGAGGCCCGGTCCGGCAGGATGCCCGGCCACGCGACCGGGACGGTCCCGCAGAGGCCCGTGAGGCCGGCCGCCGTGTCGAGGGTTCCGGTCAGGTCGTCGGCGATGAGGCGCAGGGTCGGCATCGGGGCGCGGCGTCAGACCTTGGCGGGGCTGGCGCCGGTGGCCATCGCGTCGCCCGCGGCCTCCTCGTCACGGCTCTTCAGCGGCGCGATCTCGCCGACGATGAACAGGTACGCGCAGGCGCCGACGATGCTGAGGGTGCCGGCCACCGCGAGCGGCACCACGAAGGACCCCTTGGTGATCGAGACCATCACGCCGGTGAAGGTGGTGAGCGCGATGCCCGCGAGGTTCGAGGCGAAGTTCTGGATGCCGGAGATCGAGGCGACGTGGGCCGGCGTCGGCGCGACGTCGCCCGGCAGCGTCCAGATGTTGGCGCCGGCGAAGGCGAGGCCGGAATACGAGATCGCCAGGAGGGTCAGGGCCGCGCCGTCCCCCGGCACGAGGGGAGCCAGCGCCACCACCGAGGAGGCGAGCAGGCCGCCGACGAGGCAGGTCTTGCGGGCGGCGGTGAGGCTCCAGCCGCTCTTGAACAGGCGGTCGGACAGGTAGCCGCCGAGCCAGCCGGCCGGGATCGCCACGAGGCCGGGCAGCAGGCCGAGCGTGCCGAGCTTGGCGAGCGAGAAGCCGCGGGACTCGGTGAGATAGGACGGGAACCAGGTCGTGTAGAAGTAGATGACGAAGTTCAGGCAGAAGAACCCGATCATCATGCCCCAGATCGTCCGGTAGCGGAACAGCTCGGCGTAGCGGATCTTCCTGGCGCCGGCCTTCACGGCGTAGTCGGCCTCGAGGACGGCGAGCTGCTCCGCCGAGACGGCCGCGTGGTTCTTCGGATCGCGGTAGACGAGGTACCACACCACCATCCACACGAGCCCGATGCTGCCCGTGACGAGGAAGGCCTCGCGCCAGCCGAAATTGGCGATGAGGAATGCCACGAGCGGCAAGGTCATGGCCGAGCCGACGCGGGAGCCGGAGGCCCAGATGCCGGTGGCGAGGCCGCGCTCGGAGCGGCGGAACCACAGGGACGTCACCTTGGCGTTCACGGGGTAGCAGAACGCCTCGCCGATCCCCAGCACCATGCGGCAGGCGATGAGCGACGCGACACCGCCCGCGAAGGCCGTGGCCAGCGTCGCCACCGACATGATCAGCGTGGCGACCGTGTAGGTGAGGCGCGAGCCGAACTTGTCGATCAGCCAGCCGCCCGGCAGCTGCATCAGCACGTAGGACCAGAAGAAGGCCGACAGGATCAGGCCCATCAGGGCCGGATCGATCCCGTACTCCTTCTGGATCATCGGCACGGCGACGCCGAGATTGGCGCGGTCGATGTAGTTGATCGCCACCGCCAGGAAGCACATCAGCACGATGAGCCAGCGCTGCTTCGGCAGTGGAATGGATGTGTGTCCCGTCACGGTCTCGCCCTCCCGTCCTGTCGTGTTCCGGCCGCCGGTCAGGTGCGCGGGGCGTCGTCCATCAGGACCTTGCCCGGGTTCATCAGGCCGGCGGGATCGAGGACCCCCTTGATCGCCCGCATCAGCTCGAGCTCCAGCGGGTCGGTGACGCGGGCGAGGCGGCCCCGGTTGGACAGGCCGATGCCGTGCTCGGCGCTGATCGCGCCGCGCTGCAGCCGCGTCTCGTCGTCGACGATGCCGTTGATGAGCGCCACGAGCCGCTCGGCCTCGCGGCCGTCGGCGATCGCGGCGCGGTCGATCAGCGCGCAGACGTGGATGTTGCCGTCGCCGATATGGCCGTGCATCGCCACGCGGGCCCGGGGCACCGCCTCCTGGATCCGCTTCTCGACGTTGACGGCGAACGCGGCCTGACGGTCCAGCGGCACGGCGCTGTCGTGGGAGACCACGAGCCCGGAGCGCTTGTTGCCCTCCGAGACGCTGTGGCGGACCTTCCAGATCGCCTTGGCCTGCGCCGCGCTCGCGGCGACCAGCGCGTCCGAGATCAGCGCGCGCTCCAGGGCCTCGCCCAGCGCGGCCTCGAGCGGCGTCGCGAGGTCCGTGCCGGCCAGCGTGTCGGTGAGCTCGATGATGAGATACCAGGGCGCGTCGAGGCCGAACGGGATCGCCGTGTCCGGCACGTGGTCGCGGATCGCCTCGATCTGGCTGCGGGACATGATCTCCAGCGAGCCCAGCCGGTCGCCGACATGGGCGCGCAGCAGGCCCATCACCGCCAGCGCCGCATCGACGCCGGGCAGCATGGCCAGGGCCGTGACCGAGACGCGCGGCTTGGCGAAGAGCTTGAGCACGGCGCCCGTGATGACGCCGAGCGTGCCCTCGGCGCCGATGAAGAGCTGCTTCAGGTCGTAGCCGGTGTTGTCCTTCCGCAGGGCGCGCAGGCCGTCGAAGATCCGGCCGTCCGGCAGCACCGCCTCGATGCCGAGGACGAGGTCCCGGGTCGGTCCGTAGCGCAGGACGGCCGTGCCGCCCGCGTTGGTGCCGATGTTGCCGCCGATCTGGCAGGAGCCCTCGGCCCCGAGGCTCAAGGGAAAATAGCGGTCCGCCGCCTCGGCCGCGGCCTGGATGTCGGCCAGGACGCAGCCGGCCTCGACCGTGATGGTGTTGGCGAGCGGGCTCACCGCGCGGATCGCCCGCATCCGGTCGAGGCGGATCACGAGATTGCGGCCCGGCGCCGTCGGCGTGCCGCCGCCGCACAGGCCGGTATTGCCGCCCTGAGGGACGACGGCGACGCCTTCGCGACGCGCGAGGGCGACGACCTGCGACACCTCGGCGACGGTGCCGGGCTTCACCACCGCGTCGGCTTGGCCGTGATAGCGCTCGCGCCAATCGGTGACGTAGGGGGCCAGATCGCCCTCCGGCCCGATCACGTTGCGCGGGCCCACGATGGCGGCCAGGCGATCGACGAAGCCCTCAGCATCACGCATGGCGACCTCCCCCGGGCGCGGAGCGCTGCTCCGGCGTCCAACTTGTTGTAAAGTTGATAGCCAACTACGCGGCGTTGTGGGGGCGGTCAAGAGGATGTGGTCGCCAGATTCGAGACAGCTCCCGGCAGCCCGTCCGCGTCGCAGCGCCGGTATCCACCGGATCAAACGGTTCGCGACGGGCTGTGTCGACGGAGGCTGGCCTTACATGTTTTTACAAGTTGGGTGACTGCGGCGCTGCGATGTGGCAGGCTGCCGGTTCCTCGAAGCGACAGCCGGCCCCGTGGCCGCGCGGGAACGGTCAGCCAGTGACAGCACCCCTAGCCCCGGCGCCGGAGGCGCCGATGCCTCGGCCGACGAGCCTTGTGGATACGGTCTACCGCGCGATCGTCGGCGGTATCGCGGACGGCACGTACGCGCCGAACGACCGTCTGCCGAGCGAGCACGACCTGGCGGGACAATTCGGGGTCTCGCGTCCCGTCGTGCGCTCCGCCCTCGACCGGCTGAGACGCGAGGGCGCCATCGTGTCCCGCCGCGGCGCGGGAAGCTTCGTCCGGGCGGCCGAGGTGAAGCAGAAGCTCGGCTTCGCCCCCGTCGAGAGCATCGCCGACATCCAGCGCTGCTACGAGTTCCGCCTGACCATCGAGCCCGATGCGGCCTTCCACGCCGCCCTGCGGCGGGACGGTCCGGCGCTGCGGGCTATCGAGGCCGCCCTGGACCTGCTCGCGACGGCGACGCGCCAGGAGCAGCACCGGGAGGATGCCGACTTCGCGTTCCATCACGCGATCGCGGAGGCGTCCAACAACCACTATTACGCGGCCTCGCTCCAGGCGCTGCGCTCGCACATCGCCGTCGGCATGAAGATCCACGGCCTCTCGCTGCTCGGGCCGAATTCCGGCCTCAGGGGCGTGTTCGACGAGCACGAGGCGATCTTCCGCGCGCTCCGCGATGGCGAGGCGGAGGCCGCGCGCAGCACGATGGCCGCGCATATACGGACCTCGCGGGACCGCCTGTTCGAGGGGCGGCTGCTCGATCTGTCGCTGTAACGCCAGCCGCTTCAGCGCGGCGGGGCAGGGCGGTCACAGGACGGGGTCGCGCGGCGGAGGTGTTCGGATCCGGCGGGACGGGCACGCGCGTCGGCACGGGCAGGCCCGCTGGCGGCGAGAGCGACGTGGACGCGACCCGCGCCGCACGATCACCTGGGCATTGACGGGTCGCCTCGTGCCAATAGGCCCGGCTTGCAAGCAAAAGCGGCTAATCGGCCAGAAATTAACCAAAGCTTAATTATCTGAGGAGGGCCGGCTCCGGCCGCCTAGCTCCGCGGCGCCGGCCGCGATACGGTTAAGGACCACTTAACGGATCCAAATGAAATGGCGTCTATTACAGGTCTCGCCAAGGATTTGGTGCCTTACCCCGGTCCTGTGCCGCTGCGGCGGCGGCCGGCGCCCGCGCGGCGACCGAGCGAGTCGCGGATCGCTCCGGCCGTATCGCCCGCCGATCCCGGCATCTCCGAGCTCGCTCAGATCGAAGTCGATTTCGAAGCCGGCAGCAACACCCTGTGGGCCTTCATGCGCCCGCACGGGCGCCCGTGCCAGAATCCCGAGATGCTGGCCGACTTCAGCCGGCTGCAGGATGACATCGAGCGCGTCTTCGGCAACGGCGGTCCTGACCTGAACTATTTTGTCTTCGGATCACGATTTCCCGGCGTGTTCAGTCTCGGCGGTGATCTGAACCTGTTCGCGAGCAAGATCCGTGCGGGCGACGAGGCCGCGCTGGTCGGTTACGGCAACGCGTGCGTCGATGTTCTTCACCGCAACATGAACGGTCTGAATCTGCCGATCATCACGATCGGCCTCGTTCAGGGCGACGCGCTGGGCGGGGGGTTCGAGGGCCTGCTCTCGTTCGATGTGATCATCGCCGAGAAGGGCACCAAGTTCGGCTTTCCGGAGATACTCTTCGGGCTCTTTCCCGGTATGGGAGCGTACAGCTTCCTCGCCCGCCGTCTGGGGACCATCAAGGCTCAGGAGATGATTCTCGATGGAAGAACCTACACCGCCGAAGAGATGCACGAACTGGGGATCGTTCACATCCTCGCCGAGCGTGGCCAGGGCGAGGCCGCCGTGCGCGCCTACATCGCCGGCAACCGTCGGCGGCGCAACGGGCAGCAGGCGATCTATCAGGCCGCCCGCGAGGTCAATCGCATATCGTTGGAGGAACTGAGAAAGATCGTTGCGGTCTGGGCGGCCGCCGCGATGAACCTCACGGACAGGGATCTGAGCATCATGGAGCGGCTTGTTCTGGCCCAGGACAAGCTCAGGGGAAAAGCCCAGGCCGCCCAGGCCCGCACGGTGCCGGCACGGGAGCTGTCGGCGTCAACTCGCTAGCTTCGTCAGGGGCTCCGCGGCCGCGAGCATGGTCCGGATCTGTGGCGCGGCGACCGGACGGCTGAAGACGTAGCCCTGGATCAGATCACAGCCCTCCGCGCGGAGGATGGAGAGTTGCGTCTCGGTCTCGACGCCCTCGACGACGATGGCCATCCCGATGCTTCTTCCCATGCCGACGATCGCCCGGATGATCGCGGTCGACTCGGTCTTCCTGTCCAGATCCGACACGAACGACCGGTCGATCTTCAACTTGTCGAAGGCGAAATTTCTCAGGGAGCTCAGGGACGAGTAGCCCGTTCCGAAGTCGTCGATCGACAGGCGGATCCCGAGCTGGCGGAGCTTGTTGATGGTCTCGACGATCTTGTGCGTCGCGCCCAGCGTCACGCTCTCCGTGATCTCGAGCTCCAGGCGATGCGCCGGGAGGCCGGAGCGGTTCAGCGCGCCGATGACGTGGAAGGCCAGCTGCGGATCGCCGAACTGACGCGGCGACATGTTGACCGCGACGCTCACGGTCGACGGCCACTTCCGGGCCTCGCGGCACGCTTCGTTCAGGACCCAGTTGCCGAGCTGGACGATGAGCCCCGTGTCCTCGGCCACCGGGATGAAGTCCGACGGCGGGATGTATCCGGAGACGGGGTGCTGCCACCGAAGCAAGGCCTCGCAGCTCACGATCGCACCGGTGCTCGAGTCGACGATCGGCTGATAGTGAAGCTCCAGCTCCCCGTTGGTCAGAGCGGCCCGGAGATCCGACTCGAGGGCGTGCCGCGCGCGCGTGGCCGCCTCCATCTCGTGCTGGAAGATCTTGAACCCGCTCCTGCCGGCCCCCTTGATGGCGTAGAGGGCTATGTCGGCGCATTTCAGCAATCTGTCCTCGTCGTTGGCGTGGAACGGGGCGATCGCGATGCCGATCGAGGCGCCGACCGTGACGTGATTGCCGTCGATATCGAAAGGCCGCTCCAGTTCTTGCAGGACGCGCTGCGCGAGATCCTCCGCGACGGCCGGCGACGTGACGGATTGCTGGACGATGACGAACTCATCGCCGCCGAGGCGGGCGACCGATCCGGATAGCGCCCCGATCCCGCGCAGCCGGTCCGCGACCATCTGCAGCAATCTGTCTCCGGCCGGGTGCCCCATCGTGTCGTTGATGACTTTGAAGTGGTCGAGGTCGAGCAGGTGGACCGCGAAATCTCCCTTGCTGCTGGCGCTGGCCTTCAGCGCCTGGGAGACCTTGGCCTTGAAGCTGCTTCGATTCAGCAGGCCGGTCAGATCGTCGTAACTCGCCATCTGCTGAATGCGGGCCTCGTTCCGACGCCGCTCGGTGATGTCCTCGAAGATGATGACGTAGCCCTTCTCGGCGGTCCGCCGCTGCATCAAGGACACCACGCGATCGTCGGGGAGGATCAAGACCAGATTCCCTGATCTCAACGCATTCGACGCCGCCGAGAACGTCGAGAGTGTCGAGCCGCGTCCCGCTGTTCTCTCATCGACGATGGCGCGGCTCAATTTGTACAGCGATTTGGCCGTGGAGTTGGTGTGGATCCGGCTCGAGGGAATGCCCGATATCGAGAGGAACTGGTCGTTCCAGACCTGGAGGCGGCCGCGCGCGTCGAACATGCACAGCCCGTGCGACATGTTCCGCAACGCGATGTCGAAGAGATTGGCCTGGGCCTGGAATTTCTCGGCGAGCGCCTCCTTCTCCCGCGTCGTGACCAGGGCCGACACGATGATCTCGCGCGTGCTGAGCGTGATGTCGATCATGCCATAGGCGAACAGGAGCGACAGGATGCCGAGCGAGGCCCGCTCGCCGTCGCCGGACACCAGCAGACCCGCCGAGAGCGGCATCGCCGACAGGAGAACCTGCGCGATGGCCAGCAGGGGGCGGCCCGCGTTGCGGCCCGAGATGCCTGCGGCGTAACCGATGGTGAACGTGGGGGTGATGACCTGGAGCGCGAGATTGGACGACCGGGTCGTGATGAGAAACGACAGGATGCCGAGCGACGCGGCGTAGGCGAACGCTCCGATGGAGAAGTATTTCTCCCAGATTTCGTACCGATCGTACTTCTCCGGCCCCTTCGTCAGGTAAACCCGAGCGAGTAGGATGCGGGTGAGCCCGATCAGGCCGACCGCGAACGCGGTCAGGGTGATTGCCCGATCATCGGACCAGAACGCCGCGGCCGTGGCGACGATCGTGCCGGACGCGGCGCCGACCGCGAGAGATGCGAAGGGTTGATACAGCCCGTCGACGAGCGAACGCTTCACGTCGCGCGAGAGCAGGGCGTCTTCAGCCAGTGCGGCCCGCAGTTTGGAATACAGTCCCAAAGCGGCGTCTCGCTACTTCGCTCTCGTTGCGGCTGTCGTCATTGAGGCAGTTCAATCCGCGTCTATCGCCGCAGATTAGCGGCCTCGAATTTCAAAGATATTGAAAAGCTTGGTTAACGGCCCTCATTGATCGTATCTTCGTGTCGAATATTTGCGCCATCTCCGCGAAGATTTCGTGATTATGGCCATTTGCGGAGCCGAATATCGATGCGGTTCCGGACAGTCCGGAACAGGTTCTGAGGCGGCTGACACGGCGGGTTCATACATGTCCCGTCGGGCACCGCGCCGCTGACAACCCATATCCGGAGGCGTCATCTCGCCCGGCCGTATTCGATCGGAAGACGTCGACCTGCTCGTCAGATGTCGGGGCGATCGCGCGCTCTTGCCCCGGTCCCACGGCGGCTCCGCCCGTCCCGTTTCGCGCTCGACGTCTTCATGCCGTCCTGACGATGTCGCCGCGTCAGGGACTCTCACGCTCCCGGGCGCGGCTCGCGCTTCTGACGCGATGCCCGGCGCGCGTGACCGCCGGGTTGCGGGCGAACAGCCTCGGACGGGTGGCCCCCGAGTGGCAGCCCCAGCGGCGCGATGCTCGCGCGGCCGGCAGCGTCCGGGATCAGCCCGGGCGAGCGCGGGCTCGCAAGAGCCAGGAAGCCGAGGATGAGCCCCGGCACCAGCTCGACGAAGCCGGGCCGGCTCGAGGCCGATCTCGGAGGGGCCTTTGCGGTCGCTCCCGCTGCCGGCACCGCGCCCCCCGCGCCGGGAAGGACGGTCACCGTCCGGCGCGGCAGGCCGCTCAGGGCGCGCGCAGACCGAGTTGCGACTTGTCGGTGAGCCGGTCGTTGCGGAACGTGAGCGTGATGTTGGCGCCGTACGTCCCGCGCCCGGGCCAGGAATAGGTCGCGCGCCGGACCCGTCCGACAGTCAGGTGCGAGACGCGACGGCCGTCGCAACCCAGACGGACCCGCACTTGGCGGTAGGTCATCCCCGGAATGAGGGCGGCATAGTGCGCATGGTCGACGCGGCACCCTGGCGTCGCCGCGGCCACGGCGGCCTGCACCGGGAGCAGTGTCAGGACGAGCAGCAGGACGAGCGCCGAGACGAGCGCCGAGACGAGCGCGACCGGGAGCGCGGACCGCATCGCCCGCTCAGCCCGGCGCGCCCGGGGCGGGCCCGTCGGCCTGCGGCGCCCGCGGTTCGGCCGCGGCACCCGCGTCCGCCGACCGGATCTCGACCTTGAGGTCCTGCCGCATGTCCTGGAGATGGTCGGTGATCACCCGCTCGCCGGCCTTGAGCCCGGCCAGGATCGCGGTCTCCTCGCCGAAGCTGTCGCCCGTGGTCACGGGCTTCTGGCGGACCACGCCCTGATCGTCCACCACGTAGACGATCTGCTGGGCGAGCCGGGCCGACAGCGCGACCGTGGGGACGAGGAGCTTCTCCTCGGTGCCGGTCGTGACCCGGGCGCGGACGAACTGACCGGGCAGGAAGCGCTCGTCGGTGTTCGGCAGCAGCGCGCGCACGAGGCGCCGGGCGGTGCGGGGGTCGAACCGGTTGTCGAGCTGGTAGACCCTGGCGTCGCGCACGGGCTTGCCGGCCTCGTCCAGCACCTCCACGGTCACCGGGCCGGTCTGCATCGCCTCGCGCAAGGCCTCGGAATCCTCGGAGGAGAGCGCCATCTGCACGTCGATCGGGTCGAGCTGCACCACCGTGACCAGCTCCGTCTGGTTCTCGATGACGAGGTCGCCGGGGTTGACGATCGACAGGCTCGCCCGCCCGTCGAACGGCGCGCTGACCACCGCGTAGTCGAGGTTGAGGTTCTGCCGCGCGATCGCGGCCTCGGCCCCCTGGACCTGGGCGGCGGTCGCGGCCGCGTTCGACTGGAGCTGCTGGAGGCGCTGCTCCGACGCGTAGCCCTTGTCGGCCAGCGTGTCGGTCCGGCTCACCTCGGCCTGCGCGAACTGGAGCTGCGCCTTGGCCTGCGCCTCCTGGGCCTGGGCCTGGGCGAGTGCCACCTGGAACGGGCGCGGATCGATCCGGAACAGCACCTGCCCCTTCTTCACGTGGCTCCCGGGCTCGAAGGGGCGCTCGGTGACGTCGCCGGTCACCCGGGCCTGCAGGGCCGCGTCCTGCTGCGCGATGATCGTGCCCGTGTAGGTGAAGCTGATCGGCACGGTCCGGGTCCGCGCCGCCGTCACCGTGACGGCGATCGGCGGCTCGGCCTCCGCGGTCTCGGCCGGTTGGTCCGACCAGGGCAGCGCGGCGATCAGCGCCGACGGCTCCGGCCGGCCCATCGCGAGCCAGCCGCCCGCCGCCAGGACCAGCGCGGCGCCACATCCGAGGAGTCCAGTCCGAAGCCCCGCCCGCACGCTGACTGCTCCTCCCGCTGCGGCGCGCCCGCGCCGAGCCCGACGGGGAACACGCCAAACGCGTTCGCGTTGCACGCCCGCGGTCCTCGCGGCCACCGATTACCGTCGAGGTCCGATTGTTCGCCCGCTTCGTCGACCGGCCGGTCCTGGCGGCCGTCATCTCGGTTCTGATCACCCTGATCGGTGCGGTCGCCGGCCTGACCCTGCCGATCGCCCAGTTCCCCGAGATCGCGCCGCCGATCATCAACATCCAGGCGACCTATCCCGGCGCCAGCGCGCAGCAGGCCTACGACGCGGTCACGACGCCCCTGGAGCAGGAGATCAACGGCGCCCAGCACCTGCTCTACATCGCCTCGACCAGCAACACCGACGGGAGCGTCAATCTCGACGCCACCTTCGAGATCGGCTCCGACCTCGATGCCGCCGCCGCCGAGGTCCTGACCCGCGCCAACCGGGCCGAGGCGAAGCTGCCGGCCTCGGTGCGCGCGCAGGGGCTGGAGATCCAGAAGAGCTCCCGCCAGCGGCTCGGCAACATCGTGCTCTACGCCGATCCGGGCGCGCCCTACGACGAGCTGTTCCTGGCCAACTGGGCCGAGACCCAGGTGATCAAGCCGCTCCGCCGGGTCGACGGCATGGGCCGGATCCAGAACTTCTCCCAGAAGCGCTACGCCATGCGCCTGTGGCTCGACCCGGTGAAGATGGAGGCGCTGGCGATCAGCCCGGACGCGGTGATCCGCGCGGTGAGCCAGCAGAACGAGCAGATCACCACCGGATCCCTCGGCAAGCCGCCGACCGACGGCAAGCCCACTGCCTTCGAGCTGCAGGTCGTCACGCAGGGCCGGCTCAGCCAGCCCCAGGAATTCGCCAACATCCTGCTGCGGGCCAATCCCGACGGCTCCGTGGTGCGGGTGCGCGACGTGGCGCGGGTGGAGCTGGGTTCGGAGCAGTACGGCGTGCGCTCCAGCTTCGACGGCAAACCTTCGGCGACCCTCGGCCTCTACCAGACGCCGGGCGCCAACGCCGTCCGCGTCATGGACGGGGTGAAGGCCACGATGGAGGAGATCGCGCGGCGGTTCCCGCCGGGCCTCAAGTACAAGATCGCCCTCGACCGCACCGAGTTCGTCCGCGAGGCGATCCGCGAGGTGGTGCACACCCTGTTCGAGGCGCTGATCCTCGTCGTGGTGGTCACCTACCTGTTCCTGCAGAACTGGCGGGCGACGCTGATCCCCTCGATCGCCGTGCCGGTGGCGCTGGTCGGGACGTTCGGGCCGATGGCGCTGCTCGGCTTCTCGTTCAACACCCTGAGCCTGCTCGGCCTGGTCCTGGCGGTGGGCCTCGTGGTCGACGACGCGATCATCGTGGTCGAGAACACCGAGCGCCTCATGGACGAGGGGATGGAGCCGCGCCCGGCCGCCCGGGAGGCGGTGAACGAGGTCGCCGGCCCGGTGATCGCCACCACCCTGGTGCTGGCCGCCCTGTTCGTGCCGGTGGCCTTCATCCCGGGCCTGACCGGCCAGCTCTACAACCAGTTCGCCCTGACCATCGCGATCTCGGTGATGATCTCGGCCGTGGTCTCGCTGACCCTGACGCCGGCGCTCTGCGGCCTGATCCTGAAGCACCGGCCGGAGGGTGCGCAGGCGGGCCAGAGCCGGTGGAGGGCGCCGCTGCGCTGGTTCAACCGGGCGCTGGAGCGGGCCGCGGGCCTCCTCACCGCGATGATCGGCCGGCTCAGCCGCCACCTCGCCCTCGTCGGCCTCGCCTTCGCGGCCTTCGCGGCGCTCACCGTGCTCCTCGTGATGCAGCGCCCGACCGGCTTCGTCCCGAACGAGGACCAGGGCTACTTCTTCGCCGACGTCGCCCTGCCCAAGGGCGCCTCGGTGGCGCGCACCGACCGGATGGTCGAGCGGCTCGGCGGGAGCCTGCGGGACATGCCGGAGGTCGATCACACGATCGGCGTCGTCGGCCGCAGCATCCTCGCCGACGCGGTGGCGCCGTTCTACGGGTTCCAGATCCCGGTCCTGAAGCCCTGGGGCGAGCGGTCGGCCTCGGCCGACGCCATCATCGCCCGCGTGCAGAAGGAATTCCGGCACGATCCGGACGGGAAGGTGCGGGTGGTCAACCCGTCGCCGCTGCCGGGGCTCGGCACCCGCAGCGGCCTGACGCTCGAGATCCAGGACCGCAGCGGTGCCGGCGGCATCAAGCTCGCCGAGGCGGCCCAGCGCTTCATCGACGAGATGGAGAAGAGCCCCAACGTCGCCCAGGCGCTGCCGACGACGAGCTACGGGGTGCCGCAGATCCGCCTGGAGATCGACCGGGCCAAGGCCGAGCAGCTCGGCGTGCCCCTCCAGAACCTGTTCGACGCGCTCGGGACCTACGTCGGGTCGAGCTTCGTCAACCTCTTCAACCGCTTCGGCTTCGTCTACCAGGTCTACGTGCAGAGCGAGGCCACGGGCCGGCGCACAATCCAGGATCTGCAGGCGCTGCCGGTCCTCAACAGCCGGGGCGAGCCCGTGCGGATCGGCTCCCTGGTGCGGGCGGAATTCACCACCGGCCCCACCGCGGTCCTGTCCTACAACACCTACCCGGCCATCGAGGTGGCGATCGAGGTGGCCCCGACCGCGAGTTCCGGCACGGTGCTCAAGGAGGTCGAGGCGCTGGCCAAGCGCCGGCTGCCCTCGGACTACGCCGTGGAATGGACCGACGTCGCCTACCAGGAGAAGGTCGCGGGCGGCTACGCGCCGCTGATCTTCGGCCTCGGCGTGCTGATGATCTTCCTGCTGCTCGCCGGGCAGTACGAGTCGCTGCGCCTGCCCTTCGTGATCCTGCTGGCGACGCCGATCGCGATCTTCGGCGCGGTCGGCTTCCTGGCCGTGCGCGGGCTCGAGCTCGACATCTTCGGCCAGATCGGGCTGCTGCTGCTCGTCGGTCTGGCCGCCAAGAACTCGATCCTGCTCGTGTCCTTCGCGGAGGACTTGCGCCGGCAGGGCGAGGACGTGCTGAAGGCGGCGCAGGACGCGGCGCGCCTGCGCATGCGCCCGATCCTCATGACCTCCTTCGCGTTCATCACCGGCTCGATCCCGCTCGCCATCGCGAGCGGCGCCGGGGCGCATGCCCGCGTCTCGATGGGGACGGTGGTGATCGGCGGCCTCGTCGTCGCGACCTTCATCACCCTGTTCATCACGCCGACCTTCTACGTCGCCTTCGAGCGGCTGCTCGGGCGGGGCGACGCGGCCGCCAGGGCGCAGTCCGGGCCGGACGGCGCGGCGCAGCCGGCCGAGTAGCCACTTTGGTCCGTCGCCGAGACGGTCGCGCCGCCGGTCCCGCACCCGGCGGCGAACGGGAGCCATCGAGAGCGTGACGACCGTCCTGCCGCGCTGGCGGCTGATCCTGTCCCGAACCCTCCGTCAGGCCTGGGTCCGCGCGGCGCTCTACTGCGTCGGCGGTGTCCTGACGGCCCTGCTCGCGTGGCGCTTCCAGTTCCACGTGGAGGAGGATTTCGCCCTGAGCGTCGGCGCCGACGCCGTCGGCAACGTCCTGAGCATCCTCGCCTCCTCGATGCTGACGGTGACGACCTTCTCGCTGACCGTGCTGGTCAACGCCCTCGGTTCCGCGTCGTCGGGCGTGACGCCGCGCGCCACGACCCTGTGGAGCGAGGACCGGCGGGCGCACGACGCGCTCGCCACGTTCCTCGGCGCGTTCATGTTCTCGGTGGTGGGGATCATCGCCCTGTCGACCCGCCTCTACGGGCCGGGCGGGCGCCTCGTGCTGCTGGGCGCGACGGTGGTCGTCATCGGCCTGATCGTCGTCACCCTCCTGCGCTGGATGCAGCAGCTCACCCGTTTCGGCCGGGTCGGCGAGACGATCCGGCTGGTCGAGCACGCGGCCGCCCGGGCCCTGCGCGGCCGGCGCGACCGGCCCCATCTCGGCGGCGTGCCGCCGGACCCGGCGCACCGCCACGCGCGGCCGGTTCTCGCGGATCGGATCGGCTACATCCAGCACGTCGACCTAGCGGTGCTGACGCGGGCGCTCGGCGGGCGCGACGTGATGCTGGACGTGGCCGCGCTGCCGGGCGCCTTCGTCCACACGGCCACGCCCCTCGCCTTCGTCGATCCCGACATGGAGGCCGCCGCCCTGGCGGCGATCCGCCGGGCCTTCCTGATCGCCGACGACCGCGCCTGGGAGCAGGATCCGCGCTTCGGCCTGTCGGTCCTGGCGGAGATCGGCTCGAAGGCGCTCCCGCCGACGGCCGCCGATTACGGGACGGCCATCGCGGTGATCGGCGCCGGTCTGCGCGTGCTCTCGGAGTGGGTCCCGGATCCGGACCGGCCACCGCCCGAACCCGAGCATCCGCGCATCCGTGTCCCGGCCCTGTCGACGGACGACCTGATCGCGGATTTCTTCCATCCGCTGGCCCGCGAGGGCGGGGGGATCGTTCAGGTCGGCGTGCGGTTGCAGAAGGTCCTGGCGGCGCTGCGCAGCATGGCCCCGGAGCGGTTCGCCGCCCCGGCCACGCGCGCCTCGATCCTGGTCACGGAGCACGCGGGCGCCGCGCTCGGGGTGCCCTCGGAGAAGGCCGCCGTGGAGGCGCTGACGCTGCGCTGAGGCCAGCGGAACTGCCCGCGCGCCGATCCATTGGGTCACCGGACGCAGACCGACCGGCTCTCAAGGATGGATGGATCGATGGTATCGACATGCGCGCGCTCCGGCGGAACCGCCCGAGCTTCCGCGGTTCGCGCGGCCGTGGGAGCCTGCGCGCTGATCCTGGTGTCCGGACCGGTCCTCGCCCAATCGGCGGCGAGCCGGATCGATCAGCCGACTGCGGCCACGCTGCCCCCAAGCGTCAGCACGACGAAGGGCGGCGCTGCCCCCGCCGACCGGTCGACCGGCCCCGTCGCACCGCCGAGCGCCATCTCGTCGTCGACGGACGTGATGCAGGGCGGGAGCCCCGGTGCCGAGACGGGCCGGACGAAGGACGCGCGCACCAACCCGCTCGATCATCTCTCCCCAGAGTACAAGCGGTAGAGCGCGCGCGACCGCCGCGCGACCGCCGCGCGAGCCCGAGCGGCCGCCCGCGCGACGATCGGGCTCCGGCCGGGCTCCGCGCAACCGAGAGCCGGGTCGGCCCGCATCAGAATTCCAGAGGTCGAAGCCCGGCCGACGGGGGCTCGGCCGCAAGACCGCAGGTGTGGTCCTGCAGGATCTCGCCGTTGGCCGCCTTGCCGAAACGGCTGGTCACCAAACCGTCCAGGAGCACGAAGCCCGGCTTTCCGCCCGGGAACTCGGCCCCCACGACAGCCAGCGAGTGCTCGCCCATGGCGGCGCGGGCCCCGCCGTCGCGCGCCAGCAGGTCGAACGGGTCCGCGGCGTCCAGATCGTCCCCGAGCACGCGCATCGCCCTGAACGGACGACCGACCAGCGGTTCGGCCAGCGGCGCCCACCGATCGCCGATCGCGGGCGCGAGGCGGCGGAGAGCGTCGCGGACATCCCGGCGGACGCAGTCGATGTGGATGTGCAGCTGCCCCTGACTCCGCCGCAGCCGCGCGTTCACCGCGAGGCTGACGTCGCGCCGGTCGAGCGGATGGCCGAGGCGGTCCTCGACGAAGGTTCGCGCGCGCCACGCCTTGGCGAAGTAGTTCGTCGTCCCGGGTTGAAGGAGCACGGGGCTCTCGATGCCGGTGATGCGCGCCGTCGGGATCAGGAGAAACTGCGCCCGCCCGCGGAGGTCCTTGAGGATGGCGTAGCCCTTCTCGACCCCGCCCTCTAGGTCGACCAGGCTGCAGGGGGCGGGGCCCTGTCCGCGCCTCTCATGGGGGACGCACGCGCCGTGCACGATCGCCCACAGGGCTCCGCCGTTTCCGAGGAGGTTGGGCACGACGGCGACAGCCAGCCAGACCGAGGCCGTCGCGAGGATGATCAGGGCGCCGAGCGATCTGCGCGACGGCCCGGTCCGCGCGCGACCGGTCGAACCGCGCGGCGACGCGGTGTCCGGCCGGCCGCGGGCGGCGTCACGCACCTGACGGGCGAGCCTGACCGCCGCTCTGCGCAAATCCATGACGTGACCCGGTGTCCGGTTGCCGCGGAAGCGCCGGGCCAGCCGACGCCAGGACGATCTTACAGGCCGCCCGCGGCCCGAGCGATCTCCGTCCCGCTACGGATGCAACACCGGACGGATCGGGCGGGACGCGGGCGCTGCCGGTCACCGGCTCGCGCCAGACCCGGATCGGCGGCGTCGCCGATTCCGGCATCGGACGCGGTGACGCCGCGGCGTCTTTCGTACGCCGGATCCCGCGCGGCCCCTTCTCGGACGACTATCCGATGGGCCATGCCTTGCGCGGACCTCGTCAGCGCCGCCGAACTGGGCCATGCCTCTCCGCATCCCGGTGCCGGTGCCAGAGCCACCTGCGGTCGCAACCTATCGGGCGGCGCGCCGCCGGAATCGCGGCGAGAAGGACAGGGGCGGGATGAACCGCGCGCTCGAGGACCGGCTCGACGCGCGTCAGGCGCCGGGAGCCCGGCGACCGCTGAGACAGACCGGACGGCCGCGTTGACCCGGGCCGCCCTCGCGAGGAGACGACCATGACCGACGAACCGCACGGCCTCGACCGCGGCCTGACCAATTACGGCGACCGCGACTTCGCCCGCTACCTGCGCCGCTCCTTCGCGCGCTCCATGGGCATCTCGGTCGGCCTCCTGAACAAGCCGGTGGTCGGCATCGCCATGACGCCGTCGGGCTTCAACAACTGCCACCGGGGCATGCCCGAGCTGGTGGAGGCGGTCTCCCGCGGCGTGCTGGCGGCCGGGGCCCTGCCGCGGCCGTTCCCGACCGTGTCACTCGGCGAGGTTTTCCTCAACCCGACCAGCATGATGTACCGCAACCTCATGGCCATGGACACCGAGGAGATGATCGGCGCCCAGCCGATGGACGCGGTGGTGCTGATCGGCGGCTGCGACAAGACCGTGCCGGCCCAGCTCATGGGCGCGGCCTCCGCCGACCTGCCGGCGATCCAGCTCGTCACCGGCCCGATGTCGACCGGCCGCCACAGGGGCCAGCGGCTCGGCGCCTGCACGGATTGCCGGGGTTTCTGGGCCAAGTACCGGGCCGGCACCGTCGACGCCGAGGAGATTGCCGAGGTCGAGGGCCGGCTCTCCGTCACGGCCGGCACCTGCGCGGTGATGGGTACGGCCTCGACCATGGCGTGCATCGCCGAGGCGCTCGGCATGTCGCTGCCGGGCACCGCGGCGATCCCGGCGGTGCATTCCGACCGGCTGGTGGCCGCCGAGGAGACCGGCCGCGCGGCGGTGCGGCTGATCCAGTCGAAGATCCGGCCCTCCCGGGTGATCACCCAGAAGTCGGTCGAGAACGCGATCCGCGTGCTGATGGCGGTGTCGGGCTCGACCAACGCCATCGTGCACCTCACCGCCATCGCGGGGCGGCTCGGCATCCGGATCTCGCCCGAGCGCTTCAATCAGATCTCCGACGAGACACCGGTGCTGATCGACCTGAAGCCCGTGGGCCAGGGCTACATGGAGGATTTCCACGCCGCCGGCGGCATGGGCGCGCTCCTGCGCGAGCTGCGCCCGCTCCTCCACCTCGACACCGTGGACGTGGAGGGCCGGACGCTCGCCGAGCGCCTGGACGAGCCGGCCGGCTGGGTCGACCGCGCGATTATCCGCACCGCGGAGGATCCCGTGTCGCCGGTCGGCGGCCTCGTGGCTCTGTCCGGCAGCCTCGCGCCCGACGGGGCGATCTTCAAGCGCGCGGCGGCGACGCCCGACCTGTTCGAGTCGGAGGGCCGGGCGGTGGTGTTCACCGGCCTGGAGGACCTGTCGGCGCGCGTCGACGACCCCGATCTCGACGTGGCGCCCGGCGACATCCTCGTCCTGCAGAACGCCGGCCCGCACGCGGCCGGCATGCCGGAGGCGGGCTACCTGCCCATCCCCAAGAAGCTGGCGCAGGCGGGGGTGAAGGACATGGTGCGCATCTCCGACGCGCGGATGTCGGGCACGGCCTTCGGGTCGATCGTCCTGCACGTGGCGCCCGAGGCCGCTCTCGGCGGGCCGCTGGCGGCGGTGCGCGACGGCGACCGCATCCGCCTGTCGATCCAGGACAAGCGCGTCGATCTCCTGGTCGCGGAGGACGAGATCGCCCGCCGGCTCGCCGACCACCGGCCGCCGCCGGCCCCGGCCCGGGGCTACAAGGCGCTCTACCGGCGCAGCGTCACGCAGGCCCCGGAGGGCTGCGACTTCGACTTCCTCGCCAAGGCCGAGGGCTGACGTCCCGGGCCGTCCTGTCCGGGCGCGTCAGAGACCGGCTCCGCCATCCGGGACGCGCCCGCCGGCCCCGCGACCCGGCAGGCAGACCGCGTTCGTCATCGCCCCGACGGTGCCGGGGCGTCACGACGCGTCGCGTCGCGCGTGCCCATCGGCTCCGGTCCGGGCATCGCGGCCCGCCGGGCGAGGCTTCCAGCCGCCGCGACGGCTCCGGGCACCGCGGCCATCTCGGGCGCGGCCTTGGTTCGGATCATCCGTCCCGTGGCGAAGGCGGTGGCATTGACGAGGCCCATGGTGACGAAGCCGGCCGAGAGGGCGGCGAACATCCCGGCCAAGCCGAGCCCGAGCACGGCCGCGATCCAGGCGCCGCCCAGCGCCACCCCCAGCCGGAGCAGGCTGGCGGTGAGCGGCCAGCCGACGCGGCCGGCGCCCTGGGCGGCGAAGTAGAGGGCGAGGCCGGCCCCGAAGAACCCGTAGAAGGGCCCGGCGATCCGGAGATACGATGAGCCGGTGGCCATCATGGCCGCGTCGCCCCCGAACAGGCTCAGCCAGGTCTCGGGATACGCGGCCGCCGCGAGGCCGATGGCCTCCGTCAGGCCGCCGGCCACGAGGGCGCCGGTCAGCGCGGCCCGGCGGGCGCGGGCTTCCATGCCGGCGCCGAGGGCCGTCCCGACGAGCGCCGCGATGGGCGAGCCGAGCCCGAACACGAGCGGGACCAGCAGGTACTCCAGCCGCGCGCCGGTGCCGTATCCGGCCACCGCCGCCGGCCCCGCCGTCCCGACGAAGCCGGTCGCCGCGATGACTGTGACGTTCGAGGTCACGCTGGCGATGCCCGACAGAAGGCCGATGCGCAGGATCTCACGGGACGGTGCCCAGGTCAGAATCGGGGGACGCCGGCTCGGGCGCAGGACGCCGCGGCCGGACCAGATGTAGGCGGCGAAGACGGCGGAGCCCACGGCGTAGTAGCCCGCGAAGGCGACGCCGCCGCCCACGACCCCGAGCCTGGGGAGCGGGCCCCAGCCGAAGATCAGCGCGGGCGAGAGCGGGATCAGCACGGCGGCCCCGGCGCAGGTGACGCCGGCCGGGAGCGCCATGTTGCCGGTCCCGCGGATCACCGCCGCCAGCGCGTTGAACAGCCAGATCAGGATCGCCGCGCCGAACACGACGCCCGCGTAGGCGGTCGCGGCCCCGAGCGAGCCCCCGGTGCCGCCCATGGCGGCGTACAGCCTCGGGCCCAGGGGGAGGGCGAGGAGGCTGGTGACGGCACCCAGCCCGAGGCCGATCGCGGCGGCGTGCCAGGCGAGGAGATCTGCCTCCGCCCGCCGGCCCGCGCCCAGGGTGCGCGAGACCGCCGACTGGATGCCGCCGCCCATGCCGCCGGCGGACAGCATCTGGACGAGCATCACCACCGGGAAGACGAGGGCCATGCCGGCCAAGGCATCGGTTCCGAGTTCCGCGACGAAGTACGTCTCGATCAGGCCGATGGAGGTCTGGACGACCATGACCACGACGTTCGGCACGGCCATTCGGGCCAGGGTCGGCACGAGAGGCGCTTCGAGCAGGCGGCGCGTGCGGATGTCCATGGCGGGGACCTCACAGTCTCACGGATCGCGGCCGAGCGCCCGCGATGGCGATAGGGCTCGAGACCGACTTTCGGTGCGGTGCAGGCACCCGGGCGGCGACGGCCTGCGCGGTCAGCCGGCGGCCGGCGTCCGCGCTCCGGGCAGATCGAACAGGAGGCAGGTCGTGCTCGCGGTCGCGACGAGGCGGCCGGACTCGTCGCTGAGGCGGCCCTCGGCCACGGCCTGCTGCCGACCGGCGTGGACGACCTGCCCGACCGCGGTCAGCAGGCCGGACCTCTCGGTGGCGGCCCGCAGGAAATTCAGCTTGAACTCCAGCGTCGTGTAACCGCGACCGACCGGCAAGGTCGCGTGCACGGCACAGCCCATGACGCTGTCGAGCAGCGTGGCGAGGGAGCCGCCGTGGACGGAGCCCAGCGGGTTGAAGAGGTACTCCGCGGCCGGCATGCACATCCGGGCCGTGCCGGGATCGACCGACACGAATTCGATGCCGAGCAGCTGGATCGCGGGCGGCGGCGGGATCTCCCCCGCGATGAGCGCGCGCAGGAAGTCGATCCCCGCGAGGGCTTGTCCCGCCGCGGCGATGGAGCGGGGATCCGCCCATTCGACGATCCTCCGCCGCGAAGGCTCGGGCGATCTCGAAGCCGCGTCGCCGGTCATCGGTGAACCTTCTGGAATCGGGGGCGGGCGACGGAGGCGCGGCCTCGCGGGCGACCCAGGCGGGCCGCGTCGGGTCCGCGATCCAATTTTCAATGTTGACCGTAATCTATATGGATGCGGGTCGCAATCTAAAAGCGCGGGGTGCGGCGCGTCCGGCTCGCCGGGCGACGCGCGATGCGCGATGCGCCGCCCCGACGGTGCGGCAGCCCGGGCCAGGCGCCGCCTTGGATCGACTCAGACCGGGATCGCGGAGCGCGCCGCCTCGAGCAACTCACTGGCCAGGGCCTCGTCGTCGACGCCCCGCGCCAGCACCACCGCCCCCACCATGGTCGATAGCGCGATCAGGGAGCGCTGCCTGCGGCGCTCCTTCGAAGCTCTGGGCAGCCTGTCCGCGATGAGGCCGGCGAGCCCCTTGACCCCCTGCGTGAACCGCGACCGCAGGGCGCTTCCGGGCGGCTCGCGCCCGACGTCGTTCACCAGCGCCGCCACGGGGCAGCCTCTCCCCGGCGTCCGGACGTGCCCGAGGGAGAGATAGTTCTCGATGAAGGCGTCGAGGTTCGCGCGGTACTCGGCGCCGATCGCGGCGTCGAACGCCTCCGCGGCGAGGGCGTCCTTGTTGGCGAACTGACCGTAGAAGCCGCCATGGGTCAGGCCGGCGGCCGCCATGATGTCGACGACGCCGATCCCGTGCAGGCCGCGCTCCCGGAACAGGGCCGATGCGACCTCGACCACGCGCTGGCGGTTCAGCTTGGCTTGCTCCTGCGAGACCCTTGGCATCGTACCGTCCTCCGCACCGCTCTCTCACATAGATGCGAGATGTCATTTATTGAAGGGAGGGCGACCCGCGGATGCTCGAGACCCGGCGGATGGCGGCGTCGCGGTCGCGCCGCGGCCGCCGGTCAGGGCTGTCGACCGGCCCGCGCGAGGGGGCGAAGCGCGGGCCGGTCGATGCACCGCGCGCCCGAGACGCGAACGCGCGATCGCGGGATGCCCCGGACAGCGGGGCATCGGTGGGGGTGATGCCGGGTCAGGGCTCGGCCGGCACCGGCACCGGTGCGGGGCCGGACGCGGTCCGCGCCGCGCGCGCGTCCCGCTTCACCCGGAACCAGAGGGCGTAGAGGGCCGGCAGGAACAGCAGCGTCAGCAGGGTCCCGACCCCGACGCCGCCGATCAGCACGTAGGCCAGCGCCCCCCAGAACACCGAGTGGGTGAGCGGGACGAAGGCGAGCATCGCGGCGGCGGCCGTCAGGATCACCGGTCGGGCCCGCCGCACCGTCGACTCGACGATGGCCTCGTAGTCCGACAGGCCCGCCGCGCGGTCGTGGTGGATCTGGTCCACCAGGATCAGCGTGTTGCGCATCAGGATGCCCGACAGCGCGATCAGGCCGAGGATCGCGTTGAAGCCGAAGGGCTGGTGGAAGACAAGCAGCGTCGGGACGGCCCCGACGAGGCCGAGCGGCGCGGTCGCGAACACCATGACCATGGTGGTGAACGAGCGCACCTGCAGCATGATGACCGTCAGCGTCACGATCAGCATCAGCGGGAAGACCGTCACCAGCGCCCTCATCGCCTTCTCGCTCTCCTCCACCGAGCCGGCCGTGTCGATGCGGTAGCCGGGCGGCAGCTTCGCCTTGATGGCCGCGAGTTCGGGCACGATCTGCGCGTGGATGTCCGGCGGCTGCTTGCCGTCGATCACGTCGCCCTGCACGCGGATGTAGCTCTCGCGGTTGTAGCGCTTGAGCACCGCGTCCTCGTTGCGGCTCTCCAGGTGCGCGACCTGGGAGAGCGGCACCTGCCGCCCGTCCCGCGTGGCCAGCGTCAGGTCGCCGATGTCGCCGAGCGAGCGGCGCTCGGGGCCGGGGCTGCGCAGGAGCACGTCCACGGAGCGCAGGTTCTCGCGGACCTGGGTCGCCGGCGTCCCGTTGAGGTAGCTCTGCAGCTGCTGGCCGGCCTCCTTCGGCGTCAGGCCGATCAGGCGCAGGCGTTCCTGGTCGAGGGCGAGGTGCAGGGTCGGCGTCCTGTCGCCCCAGTCGAGGTGGACGAGGCGCATGTTGGGGTTGGCCATCATGACGTCGCGCACCTCCGCGGCGATGCCCCGGACGACGTTGAGGTCGGGACCGACCACCCGGAAGGCGACGGGGAAGCGCACCGGCGGCCCGAACACGATCTGCAGCACCCGCACCCGCGCCTCGGGGAAGAGGCCCTCGTCGACGAGCCGCCGCACCTTGACCCGAAGCGCGTCGCGGGCGTGGGCGTCGGCGGTCTGGACGACGATCTGCGCGAAGGCGGGGTCCGGCAGCTCCGGGTCGAACGAGAGCACGAAGCGCGGCATGCCCTGGCCGATATAGCTCGTGATCTCGCCCGCCTCGGGGAGCGCGCGCACGGCCGCCTCGACCCTCCGGACGCTCGCCTCGGTGGTGGCGAAGGCGGAGCCGGTCGGCAGCGTCACCTCGACGATGAGCTCGGAGCGCTCCGAGTTCGGGAAGAACTGCTTCTCGACCTTGCCCATGCCGACCGCGGCCGCCGCGAACAGCGCCACGGTGATGCCGGCGGCCATCCACTTGTGATCGACCGAGAGCCGAACGACCCGGCGCAGGCGCTGGTAGTTCCGCGTGGCGTAGATCGCGGCGTGCCCGCCCTCGACCTTCTTGATGTCGGGGAGGAGCTTGACGCCGAGGTAGGGCGTGAAAGTCACGGCCACGATCCACGACACGATCAGCGAGAAGGCCACCACCCAGAAGATGTTGCCGGCATACTCGCCCGCCGTAGAGGCGGCGAAGCCCACCGGCAGGAAGCCCGCGATGGTGACGAGCGTGCCGGTCAGCATCGGCGCGGCGGTGGCGCTCCAGGCATAGGTCGCCGCCGAGACCCGGTCGGCGCCTTCCTCCATGCGCACCACCATCATCTCGATGGCGATGATGGCGTCGTCGACGAGGAGGCCCAGCGAGATGATCAGGGCGCCGAGCGTGATGCGGTCGAAGTCGCGGCCGGTGATCATCATGACCACGAACACCGCCGAGAGGGTCAGCGGCACGGCCAGCGCCACCACGATGCCGACCCGGAAGCCCAGGGCCACGAGGCTCACGAAGATCACCACCGAGAGCGCGGTGAAGAACTTCACCATGAACTCGTGGATGGCGTCGTCGATCACCTTCGCCTGGTCGGTGATTTTCGTGAAGGTGATGCCGGTCGGGAGTTCGTGATGGATCGCGACCTCCTCGGCGTTCAGCGCCTCGCCCAGGCTGAGGCCGTTGAAGCCCGGCTTCATCACGAGCCCCAGCACCAGGGCCGGCGCGCCGTCGTTGCGGATCGCGAAGACCTTCGGGTCCTCGTAGCCGCGCCTCACCGCGGCGATGTCGCCGAGCTTGAGGCTGCGGTCGCCGGCCGCCACCGGGAGGTCGCGGATCGCGTCGAGGCCGTCGATGGCGCCGTCGAGCCGCAGGTACACGCGCGGGCCGTCGGCCTCGACGAAGCCGGCCGGGGTCACGTCGTTCTGGTTGGCGAGCGCCGCCAGGAGCTGCTGGCCGGTGATGCCCAGAGTCGCGAGGCGCTGGTAGGAGACCTCGACGAAGATCTTCTGCGCCTGCTCGCCGAGGATGTTGATCTTCTCGACGCCGGGCACGCGCAGCAGCCGCTGGCGCAGGTCCTCGGCGCGCAGCACGAGATGCCGGTGCGGCAGCCCTTCGGCCTGGAGCGCGTAGAGGGCGAAGTAGACGTCCGAGAACTCGTCGTTGAAGAGCGGCCCGAGCACGCCGCGCGGCAGGCTGGAGGCCTGGTCGGAGAGCTTCTTGCGCGCCTGGTAGAACTCCGACTGGAGCTTGGCCGGCGGCATGTTGTCCTTGAAGAAGACCTTCATCAGCATCAGGCCGGGGCGGACGGTCGTCTCGACCCGGTCGTAGTAGACGAGCTCCTGGAGCCGCTTCTCCAGCGGGTCGGCGACCTGCCGCTGCATCTCGTCGGTGGTCGCGCCGGGCCAGGCGGCCGAGACCGCCATGGTCTTGACCGTGAAGGTCGGGTCCTCGGCGCGCCCGAGCTTCTCGAAGGCGAAGATCCCGGCCGCGGTGACGGCGAGCAGGAGGAACAGCGTGACGGCGCGCTCGCGCACCGCCAGGGCCGAGAGGTTGAAGCCGGAGGCGGTCATCGGCCGGCCTCCGCCATGCTCGCGGTCGCCTGCCGGACCGTCTGCCCCGCCTTGAGCAGATGGGCGCCGAGCGCGACGACGCGGTCGCCGGGGTTCAGGCCGGAGGCGATCTCGGCGTTCTCCTCCGCCAGGCGCGCGACGGTGACGGGCTGCGCCGCGACGGTCTGGGTCTCGGCGTCGTAGCGCCAGACGGCCGAGCCGCCGCCCTGGTCGAACAGGGCCCCGAGCGGCACGGACACCGAAGCCCGCGCCTGTGCCTGGACGGGAGTCAGCTGGAGCGTCACGGTCGCCCCGAGGGGCGCGGTCTCGCCCCCGCCCGAGAGGATGTAGCGGGCGCGGTAGGTGCGGGTCGCCGGGTCGGCCGTGGCCGACAACTCCCGGAGCTTGGCCGGGTAGGTGGTCTCCCCCTCGGCGTAGAGGGTCGCCGACGCCGCGCCCTGGGCCAGCTGCCGGCTTCCCTCCGGCAGGAACACCTCCGCCTCGCGGGCGCCGTCGCGGGCGAGCCTCACCACCGTCTGCCCGGCGGCGACGACCTGCCCGGGCTCGGTCGGCACCTCCATCACGACCCCGTCGGCATCGGCCTGGAGCTCGGAATAGCCGGCCTGGTTGGCGATCTGGCCGGCCTGGGCCTCGGCGTTGGCGAACTGGGCGATGGCGGCGTCGGCGGCCGCCTTGTTCTGGTCGTAGGTCTGCTTCGAGGTCCAGCCGTCGCCGACGAGCCTGCGGCTGCGCTCCTCGTCGGCCCTGGCCTTGATCATCTGCGCGCGGGCCGCCTCGACCGAGGCGCGGGCCGCGTTGAGCGCCAGGGTGAAGTCGGTCCGGTCGAGCCGCATCAGGGGCTGCCCGAGGCGCACGTGGTCGCCCGGGTCGACGAGGCGCTCGAAGATCTTGCCGCCGACCCGGAAGCCGAGATTGCTCTCGGTGCGGGCCCGGATGACCCCGGTGTAGCGCGCGACGGCCGCCGCGGCGGGCGCGACCGCGACGGTCTGGACCAGCGCCGGCTCCGGCGTGACGGCGGTCTCGGCCGGCGAGCATGCCGCGAGTGCCAAGCCGGCGAACCCGATCACCCATCGCGCATCCATGGCCGTAACCCCGTCGCCAGCTGGTCGCCTAAAAATTATGTCTATCATCTATTATGGCTCGGCATCGCGGTCAAGGGTTCCCCCTCGTCGCCCGGTCCGCGGGCCCGCTTCGGCGACGGCCGAGGACGTGCGGTCGATGGGCGATGCCCTCTGGCAGGTTCCGCCGACCCGCGGGCGTCGCGCCCGGTCGACGGCGAGGATCGGCGCGCTTCGGAGGGTCTCGGGTTCACGGGCGGCGGCGCGTCCGCCGGCCGCACGTGCCCGGGCGGACGCGGGGCGCTCGGCCAGATGCGTCCGGCAGCCAGATGCCCAGGCGGGGCGCGCGAGACGGCCTCGGTCGTGGTCGAAGGCCGGCACTGGCCGGTGGCTGAGGCTCAAGCTCGCCCCTCGGGCTGTCGACCCGGCGAGCGTCCCGTCCCCTTGAAGAGACCGGCCCCTGCCGGCATCTCACGATCATGCCCGATGTCGCACTCGACGAGGCCAGCCTCGCCCGCTTTCTCGATGCCTTCTACGGCCGCGTGCGCGGCGATGGGCTGATCGGACCCGTCTTCGCGGCCGCGATCCCCGACTCGGACTGGCCCCGGCACATGGAGACCGTCCGGGCGTTCTGGTCTTCGGTCCTCTTCAAGTCAGGCCGGTACAAGGGCAATCCGTTCGGCAAACACCTCGCGCTGGGCCGACTCCAACCCGAGCACTTCGCGCGCTGGCTCGGCCTGTTCGAGGAAACGGCCTCCGCCCACTTCTCACCCGAACCTGCCGCCCTCCTGATCGAGCGCGCTCACCGCATCGGCGACAGTCTGAAGGCGGGCCTGTTCTTCCGGCCCGACGAGTCGCCCGTGCGCGAGACAGGATCGGCCGCGCCGTGACCCCCAGAACGGTTCGGGCGTGATGCGCGCGGCGAGCCGGGACTGGCGGGCGGCCGCGCGACCGGCCTGACGGCACGAGAGTCCGGGAACAGGTCCGGCACTCTCAGAGCGCGGCCAGACCCGTGCGCGCGCGGCGGCAGTGGATCAGCCACAGCACGATCGCCACGTTGACGGCGTTCCAGGCCAACCCGTTGACGAACGCCGCATGGTAGGAGCCGGTGGCGTCGAAGATCACCCCCGTGAGCCAGCCGCCGAGCGCCATGCCGGCCAGCGTCGCCATCAGCACCGCACCGATCCGCGCCCCGGCCTCCTCGGCGGGGAGGTACTCGCGCACGATGATCGCGTAGGCCGGCACGATGCCGCCCTGGAACAGGCCGAACAGGGCCGAGATCACGTAGAGCGAGGTCAGGTCGTCGAACGCGAGATAGAGCGCGAGTGCCGCCGCCTGCAGCAGCGCACCGGCCAGCAGCGTCGCGAGCCCGCCGATCCGGTCGGCGACGAAGCCCGACGCGACCCGGCTGACGATGCCGAAGCCGAGCATCAGCGACAGCATCTGCGCGCCCCGGGCGACGCCGTAACCGAGATCGCTGCAGTACGCCACGATGTGGACCTGCGGCATCGCCATCGCCACGCAGCACGCGAGACCGGCCACGACCAGGAGGCCCTGCATCGCCGCGGGCGACAGCGTCGTCACGGCCTGGGGGCCGGCCGCGCGCGTTGCCGGTGCCCGTGGCGGCCGGCCGCGCATCAGCAGCGCGAGGGGCAGCATGGCGACGAGGCAGAGCAGGCCGATGCCGGCCTGCGTCGCGCGCCAGCCGAAAGCGTGGACACCCCGCTCCACCACCGGCGGCCAGAGCGTGCCCGCGAGGTAATTGCCGGACGCGCACAGCGCGACGGCGAGCCCCCGCCGCCGCCAGAACCAGCGCGACACGTCGGCCATCAGCGGCCCGAACGCGACCGAGCTGCCGAGCGCCCCGACGAGCACGCCGTGCACGAGGGCGAACTGCCAGAGGTTCGTCGAGAGGGCGCTGAGCCCGTAGCCGAGGGCGAGGCACACGGCGCCGAGGACCAGCGGCGGCACGATGCCGATGCGATCCGCGAGCCGCCCCATCAGGAGGCCGCCGATCGCGAAGCCGAGCATCGTCAGGGTATAGGGCAGGGCGGCCGCAGCCCGATCAACCCCGAATTCGGCCTGGACCGCGGGCAGCACGACGACGACCGACCACATGCCGACGCCCCCGACCGTGCCGAGCGCCGTCGCCGCGGCGAGCCGACGCCAGGCCCGGCCAGAGTCAGCGATCCCGTCCTCAGCCATTCCGGCGCACATCTGTCTCCGTCCCTGGAGCGCGTTTCACACGAAAGCGCCCTCGTCGCCAGCGCGGAGCCCGATCGTCGGGACGGTCCTCGGAAAGCCCGGTCGCTCGGCACCCGGTGCGGCCACCCGGCGGACCGCGCCGTCGTCGCCAGGGCGGACGCCGGCGACGGGTTCGTGAGCAACGCCTCGCCCTGCCGAGCTGATCAGGTCTCGGCCAGAAGGCCGCGGGGCGGCCGCTCCGCTCGGAGGGGCAGGCCCGCGACGATCTCGATCCCGCCGGTGAGCGCCCGACCGGCCCTGGCACGGCGCGGGATCGGTGATAGACGGGCTGCCCAGCGCGCCGCACGCCAGCGGCACAGGCCTGGCTTGGGGCTACCATCTGTCAGCCGATTTCGGGCATCGATGGCGGCCATCCACCGACCACCGCGTACGAGAGGGCTGACGCCAGGATGCGAACGATCGTTTATGCCGATGGCGGTTGCGACCCGAATCCCGGACCTGGGGGGTGGGGCGTCGTCATCGCGGCCCCGGACGGCACGGTCGAGCTGTGCGGCGGAGAGCCCGGCACCACGACCAACAACCGGATGGAGCTGACGGCCGCGATCAAGGGCCTCGAGCATTTTCCCGCCGGGGCCGCGATCGAGATGCGGTGCGACAGCCAGTACGTCGTCAAATCCGTGACCGAGTGGATGCGCGGTTGGAAGGCGAGGGGCTGGCGTTCCACCACGGGTGACGTGAAGAACGTCGATCTCATGAAGCGCCTCGACGAACTGAACGCGGCGCGCGACGTGAAGTGGACCTGGGTCCGGGGGCATGCCGGCGACCGTCTCAACGAGCGCGCCGACGCGCTCGTCCACCGGGGCCGTCGCGAAGCGAAGCTCGGCAAGCTCGAGTCGCGCAACACCGCTGCACCCATACCCGCTCCCACCGCCGCACCGGCGCCGTCGAGCCGGGGCGCCGACCTGCGCGTCGATCTCGCGCTCGGTCTCCAGGTTGCTCGGGCCGCGAAGGCGGCGGGTGTCACGCCCGACGCCCTGGTCGACGACGCGATTCGCTTCTACCTCGAGATCGGGCCGAGCGAGGTCGCACGCCTGCGATCGGGCCGAACGTAGCGGACGAGGCCGAATGCGGCGGCGCCAGATCGCCGCTTCGGCCCGAACTTCGCTGCATGCGTCCGCTGCCCGAACAGCAGAAGGCTCGCCCTCGGGCCGCTCACGTCGGTTCGAGGCGGTTTGCCCGAAGAGCTGCGCCAGTTTGATCTCCGCGGGCCCGTTCCCGGGCGGCCGTGCGTGGTAGCGGACGTCCCCTCCGCGCCCGTAGCCGGCGCGCAAATCTTGAGTGGCCAAATTATATACAATAGACGGTCGCCTCCCCATCTCTCGCCGCCGAACGGCGAGCTGTGCGCGCAGGCCGCGGATGCTACCGCTCTTCTCGACGGACGGAATTCATCCCCGGAACGCGTTTCGTCGATGGCGGGAGATGGTCTGCGAGCGGCTGGTGCCGGCCGATCTGCGGACCCTCCAAGACGCCCCTTTCCAGGGCCGTCTGGATGGGTCGAGCATCGGCCCACTGCCGATCTCGCGCTTCTCTCACACGGCGGTGCGAACCGAGGCGACGGCCGACGCGGTCCGGCGCAATGGCCAGCACGACCGGGTCTACGCGGTCATGAAGCTCTCCGGCCGGGACGCCATCCAGCAAGGCGACCGAGAGGCGGTGAGCCGGACGGGCGACTTCGTCGTCCTCGATGCACGCCCGGCTGTCATCCAGACGGAGACGGGCAGCGCGCTGGTCCTCGACCTGCCGCGCGAGCGTTTCGAGGCCATGCTGGGTCCGTCCCGGCTGTTCAGTGTCCTCACGGTCGGAGCAGGCCTCGCCTCCACGACGCTGGCGAACACGTACATCCGGGATCTGATCCAGGTGAGCGATCGGCTCAGCCCCGACGCGGCCACCCGCATGGCGTCGATCGGGATCGACCTGATCGTGGCGAGCCTCTCCGAACGAATGGCGCAGGAGGTGCCGCGTTCCATCCACGGCAACGTCACGGTCCAGCGCGCCAAGGCGTATATCGAGGCGAACCTGGGCGACCCGACGCTGGACCCGCCGCAACTCGCCGCCGCGATGGGCGTGTCGCTGCGCCGGCTGCAGGAGTTGTTCCACGAGCGGGGCCGCCACATCTCCGATTACATCTGGGAGCGCCGGCTCCAAGTGGCAGCCAAGCGGCTGGCTGATCCGGCCTGCCTCCACTTGTCGATCGGCATGCTGGCTTACGGGTGCGGCTTCTCGAACCAAGCCCATTTCGCCCGCCGCTTCAAGGCGCGTCACGGTATGGCTCCGCGAGAATACAGGATTGCCTCCGCTCTGAGCGGATCCAGTACCGAGCCCGATTCCTGACCCAGGGTGGTTTGATGGGGGCGCCGCGTAACGGGGGCAGGCGTCCGGCCGGTCGTTCGATCCGCACCGCCGGTCCGCCGCCGGGCGGCAGTGCCGGGAAGCGGACGCGATCATCGCGCCCACTCACGGCTCCGGAGACGGACATTTGCGCGGGCACCGATTGATATGATTTTAGCAGATGCGGCGGCAGCTAGTTATTGACCGCGGCATGAGCATCGATAATAGATGAAATATCTCGGGGCTACAGCTGCTTATGCCCTATGGAGCATCTCGTTGTAACGGAACAGCTCGGCTCTTCGAAGTGTGTATTTGTAGGGTGCCAAGGCGTTTTCGAAGATTATTTATAGCCATTTTTCGAAATTTCAGGAATCGATCCTCCATGGGAATCGTTCGGAAAATCGTCGTCGTCATACAAAAAGTCGCTCACAGGATACTGCAGTGGCCGTCTAAGGCGGTTCACCAGATATATTCAATTGACATCATAAGGACGAGAAGGGAGAACAGCAGGGCGGAGTCTGTACGGGCCCATAACTCCAGTTTGTCAGTATTGAGAGATGACGAAAGATTGTTGGGGCAGAGTTTGGTGGAGGATGGGTTCTGCGTAACGGAAGCCGAGATGTTCGGATCGTTCGGGGACGCAAAATTTCAGGCCGCCGCGAACGAGATTTATAATCGCATGGAGGAGCATTACCTCGGGACTGGCCGGAGCATCGATGCCGTAAAATTACTCAGCATGTATCCCTCGCTGTTGGATCAATTCAAGGTCGTCTTTCGCGCCGGGCTCGACATCCGGCTTCTGGCAATCATCGAACATTATCTGAAGCTTCCCGTTGCTTACGGGGGCGTCGATGTATTTTTTACTATAGCCGACGGGTCCGAAAGGGGCGCGAGAACCTGGCATAGGGACAGTGAAGATAATCCCATGGTGAAAGTTGCCGTCTATCTCAACGACGTTGACGAGAGTGGCGGCCCCCTGGAAATCCTTCATCTGCAGCACGTCTCCGCTGAATCGAAGAGATTCCGCGGATTTATGCATCAAAAACTCGAAAAACTCGAGAGCGAAGGTAAAATCAAATTCAAAATAACGTCCTTCGTAGGCTCCAAAGGAACCGTAATACTCTGCGATACATTCAAATATTTCCACAGGGGCAAGCCCGCGACAGGGCAAAACCGAAGGGCGCTCTTTTTTAATTACTACGGCAACAAGCCTCTGACCCCGTATTTTTGCCCAAATCCACCCTTCTCAGCTCATAAAATGGAAGATTTGGTTTCGGATCTCTCTGCAAAACAGAGGGACGCGGCTCTGTGGCGCGAGACGCTGACAGGCTTCGACAGATGGGTCACGAAAAAAAAGCCGTATCTGAACGTTTAGATTGTCGCGCGGCATCAAGACGTCCGTGGATATTTCGCAGAGCTGAGAAAGACGATGCCACCCGGTGGTGATTTGCTGGACGCGCGATAAACGACGGCGATCGAGAAACTCTCGGTGGCGCTCCGCTTGACCGAGATGGTTCGGGCGCCGAGTGGGCGCTCCGGGCGGTCTTCCCACCGACCGCACCCGTCGCGCGACGCGGCAGAAGCGGCCGTCGGGGTGGCGCCGCTGAGTTCGTGCCACGATACCGTGCGAGGCGATTGCGGGCTCCGCACGCCGGATCTGGGTCGCCGTCGCAACCTCGATGAAGTAGCCGCCTCTGGCCTTGAAGTAGAGCGTCCAGGCCCCGAGGTACTCGCGCGGCTCGGGCACCGCCCCGCCGTCGGCTCCGAGGCGAGCGTTCAGCGCGTCGACCCGCTCCCGGCTCTCCTGGATGAAGCCGAAGGCCACCCGGACAACCGACCGGGCTGTGGCTTCGACACGTCCGCGTCCGGGCGAGGCAGCAGGCGACAGCCCGTCAAGGGTCACGCTCGGATAGCTCGTGGCCGTTCCGTGACCTTCGGGGCCCGGCCTACTCGCAGACCTCGACCCGCCGAACGTGCTCGTACCCGTACGGGTCGACGTAGGCGCGTCGCTCGAAGTGGCAGGCGCCGTACGGATCGGGCGCGGCGTAGACGGGGCGACCCGGGTAGTACCCGCTGTTGGCCGACGCGATGGCGCTGCCAGCCACGACGCCGCCGAGAATGCCCAGCGCCACGGCGCCGCCGACGCCGATGCCGCGCGCCTGAGCGGCCGGCGGAGTGGCGCAGAGTGCCAGAGCGACCAGGGCAGCCGCACCGCCGGTCCGCAGAAACGTTTGACGCATGGTGTCCTCCCATCCCTCGATGCGGCTACCATGAGCCCGTAACCGCCGGTTCTCGGTGCTGATCGGCACACCGAGTCCGGCGCGCACCGTGCTCGACGCGGGAGGGCGCCCGACAGGTCCCGGAGCGCCTTCCGGACCGGCGTGCACCAGCACCGCCGCCGATCGTCCGGTTCGGCGGCGCACTCGCGAACTCGCGCCCCGGGGCGCGTCTTCGTGTCAGGATCGGGCGCCGCGGCGATCGACCGACCGACGGGAGCGCGCCAGCTGCCACTCGGTCGGTCGCGGCCGGAGCGGTCCATGTCGGCCCGGGGCGTGCCGTTCAGTCAACGTTGAGAGGGGGCATCCGGGATGGGAAGTGAAGCGCGACACCCGCAATCGCGAGCCGCGATGGCCGTGTTCGTCGCCGTCGGCATCGCCTTGGCGGGGGCCGGTACGATCGGCTGGCGCTGGTACAACTACGTCACGGCCGGCGCCTCGCCCTACGACGAGGTCGGCATCGAGGTGAACCGCCGCCTGCCGGAGCCGCTCCGCGCGTGGGGCTGCCAGCGCATCAAGGAGCGCTTCCCCCGCGCCGTGCCACCCTACGGCTGCCAGCCCGGACAGGTCTGACGGCTGCCGGGGCGCCGGGCGATCCCGCGCTGTCATCGATCCTGTTCAGGGCTGTGGTAGCAACCCGGACCGGCCGCGCGGCCTTCTGAAGCGCGCGGCGCTCGTGAACGGGGTCACCATGCGCGTCTCTGCACTTGTCGTCGGCTTGTGCCTGGCCTCCACGCCGCTCGGCGCGGCGCGGGCACAACCGGCTCCGAAGCCTGCTCCCACGACGGCGCCGGATCCGGCCTTGCTGAAGGTTGCCCGGGAGACCGTCGCGCAGATGCAGGGCGACCGCACCGCGACGCTCGGCTCGATGGCGGCCCCCATGATCGGCATGATGCAGCAGATCGGGATCAAGGAGCCCGACAAGGCGCAGGTGCTGGTGCAGGAGGTCGTCATGCCGACCCTGACCGCGCACTACGACGAGCTGCTCGACATCCAGGCGCGCGGTTTCGCCACCGTCCTGAACAAGGACGAGTTGCAGGCCATCGCGGCCTTCTACGCGACGCCCGCCGGGAAGCGCCTCGCGGCAGCCCAGCCGCAACTCGCCCAGATTCAGCTCGCGGGCATGCAGCAATGGATCCAGTCCGTGATGCCCGAGATGCAGGGCAAGCTGACGACGGCCATCCAGGCCCACGGCTGGGCGCCGGGCGGAGCGGCGAAGCCGCGTTGAGCCTCGCCGCGAGCCGCGACGTCTTCGAAGCAGAGCGGCGCCCTGCTTCGAAGGCGTTGATAGGCCAGTCCCGACGCGCGGCGCCGGGACAGCGCGCCCGAACGCTCAGGCCGTGCGGAGAGCCTGAACGGTCAGCCGATGGCCCAGAACAGCGGCAGCGCGCCCGCGAGGAACAGGGCCGAGGAGACGAGCACGGCGAGGCGCTCGCGATGGTGCAGGACGAAGGCGTGAGGGCTGGCGAACATGGCACGGTCGGATCGGTGGAGAGGTCATCACGCTCGCTCCTGAACCTTGACGGATCGAGGGCGCTGCGCGCTGTCCACAGGTGATGGCCGATCCCTGTCGCTGCCGCGCCACATCCTTTCGGATGTGCTCGAGCGCACCTCGCGGACCGCCCATCTGGTATACCAAGTTCCTCGGGTCGTCTTTCCCCCCTCGGCGGCCCGATCCATCGGCGCAGTGACCCCACGGGTTGCTGCGCCGTTGTCGTTGTGGATCAGGCTCGGCGCGATCGCCCGGTTCGTTTCTGTGCCGCGCCGAAGCTTCTCGGCAGCGAGCGCTCCGCCGGGAAGCAAGATCCGCGAAGGATTCTGGATCGTAGCGCTCGGTGCAGTGAGGCTCTGCAACGGAGCGGCGCGTCGCGCCGTCAGGACGCGACGCGCCGCGCGGCCGGCGCATCGTCCCGGTTCTCCTGCGCGGGGGGCGTCCAGAGGATCGACCGGTCGACCGCGCGGATGTCGCGATGGCCGCACAGGGCCATCGTCATGTCGAGCTCCGTGCGGATGATCTCCAGGGAGCGGGCGACGCCCGCCTGGCCGTAGGCGCCGAGCCCGTAGAGGAAGGCGCGGCCGATGAACACGCCCTTCGCACCCAGGGCGACGGCCTTCAGCACGTCCTGGCCCGAGCGGATCCCGCCGTCCATCAGCACCTCGATGCGCGAGCCGACCGCGTCCGCGATCCCGGGAAGCGCGGCGATGGACGAGGGGGCGCCGTCGAGCTGCCGCCCGCCGTGGTTCGAGACGATGAGCGCATCGGCCCCGGTCGCGGCCGCCTTCTCGGCATCCTCGACGTCCAGAATGCCCTTCAGGATCAGAGGACCCTGCCACCGGTCGCGGATCCGCCGCACGTCGTCCCAGTCCAGGCGCGGGTCGAACTGGTCCGCCGTCCAGGCCGAGATGGAGCGGGTATCCCGCACGCCGTCCACGTGCCCCACGATGTTGCGGAAGGTCCGGCGCTTCGTGCGCAGCATGGACCAGCACCAGCGCGGCTTGGTCAGGAGATCGAGGGCCGTGCCCGGCGTCAGCCTCGGCGGGGCCGACAGGCCGTTGCGGATGTCCTTGTGGCGCTGCCCGAGGATCTGGAGGTCCAGCGTCAGGACCAGGGCCGAGCAGCCCGCCGCCTGCGCGCGGTCGATGAGGCGGTCGTTGAAGCTGCGGTCGCGCATGAAGTACAGCTGAAACCAGAACGGCTTGCTCACGTTCTCCGCGACATCCTCGATGCTGCAGATGCTCATCGTCGACAGCGTGAACGGCACCCCCGCCGCCTCCGCCGCCCGCGCGGCCAGGATCTCGCCGTCGGCGTGCTGCATGCCCGTGAGCCCCGTCGGCGCCAGGGCGACGGGCATCGCGACGGCTTGGCCAGCCATCGTCGTCGCGAGGGTGCGGTCGGTCATGTCGACCGCGACGCGCTGGCGGAGCCTGATGCCGGCGAAATCGGCCGCGTTCGCGCGGTAGGTCGACTCCGTCCACGAACCGGAATCGCAGTAATCGTAGAACATCCGCGGCACCCGCCGCTTCGCGACCCGCCGCAGGTCCTCGACCGTCGTGATGATGGGCGCCATGCGATGTTCGGCCTCGCGACTGTGTGAGGGGACCGGTCGCGGGGGAGGCGGGCTCGCGCCCGCTGTCCCGAACGCCGCACGCGCTTCGGGTCGCGAGGCCCCGTGTTGTGGAAGCGCGACGGTGCAACGGTTCGCTGGAAAACGAAAGCGCACCGGCCGGGATGATCCGTCGCGGCGGGACGAGGGCCGGGATGCACGGCCCGCCCGTCGGCCTTGACGGGTCGGCCCGGGAGACCGCCGGCCGGATCGGCCCCAGCTTCATGAACTCCGATCCCGCGGCACGCGACCCGCCCGCATCGGAGCACGGGCCGCGGGCACCCGGACGCCGCGCGCCTGAGACGCGCGGTGGGCCGCGCCCAGGCGACGCCGTCGTGTCGCGCCCGGCTTCACCCGCCAGCGTAAACCGACCCTATTGGGCCGGTGGCGCTCGTCCGCGCGGCAGAGGACGGCCGGGTTTCCGCCTGAAAGTACACATTTCAGTTCGCGCCTACTCGGATCTTCGCGTTCCGGCCGGGCATCGGGACCGGTTTACGGCGTCGGTGTTTTGTCGCGATCACTCTTCGCTGCACCGCACCGCGGCGAAAACGGTCGAGTGACGATCCGAAGGCTTCTTCTCATCGAAGCTGACCGGCGAAGGTTTGCAGGATAGACATCGGCGCGCGGAATAGGGACCATCGTTGCCAACGCCGGGCCTGAGCATCGGCGATGGGACGGATACGCCAATGAGGACGACGCGCCGCGTTTTCTTGACGGGTGCCGCATCCGCAGTCGCGAGCGGCCTGGCGCCGGGCGTGATCCGGTCGGCCTGCGCTCAGGGCGCCGGGTCGACCGTCCGGATCGGCATGGTGCTTCCGGTGACGGGACCCGGCGCGGATGCCGGCCGTTACGCCCTCGCCGGCGCCAAGATCGCCCTGGAGGCGGTCAACAAGGCCGGCGGGGTGCTCGGCAAGCCCCTGGAGATCGTCACGGAGGACGATCAGACCACCAATCCCGGCGCGGTCTTCGCCTTCTCGAAACTGGCTTCGCAGAGCGACCTCGTCGGCTTCCTCGGTTCGATCCGCTCGACCCAGAACCACGCCATGGCGCCCGACATCCTGAAGACCGGGAAGCCTGTCTGTTTCGGCGGCACCGACCCGGTACTGACGCAGCTCGGCAATCCCTGGCTGTTCCGCTTCCGCCCCAACGACAGCTTCTCGGCCCGGGTGATCGCCGAGCACGGCGTCAACGGGTTGGGGAAGAAGAAGTGGGCGATCATCCACTCCACCGACGCCTTCGGCACCAGCGGCGCCAAGGCGCTGACCGAGAGCCTCGCCAAGGGCGGCGCCACGGTCGCCCTCGACCAGGGCTACACCAACCAGAGCCAGGACTTCACGCCGGTCGTGCTGGCGATCCGGCAATCGGGCGCCGACGTCATCGGCTCGTACTTCACCTTCGAGAACGACATCGGCATCTTCGCCCGGCAATTGCGCCAGCTCGGCGTCACCGCGCCCTGGGTCGGCTCGCCCTCGATCACCAACGTGACCGCCCTGAAGCTCGCCGGGCCGTCGCTCTACGGCACCTACGGCGTGGCCGACTACGCCGAGGAATCGAGCGACGCCGCCCGGGCCTTCGGCAAGGCCTACCGCGCCGCGATGAAGGTCGCCCCCGACAACCAGTCGTCCTGGACCTTCGACGCGGTCACGGTGCTGGCCAAGGCGATCAACGCGGCGGGCAAGACCGATCCGCAGGCGATCCGCGAGGCCCTGCTCGCGGTGCGCGGCCACGAGGGGGCCGAGGGCACCTACAACTTCGACAAGAACGGCGACGGCCTGCACGGCTACAACGTCGTGCGCAACGACAAGGGCAACATCGTCTTCGACCGGCGGATCGACTTCTACCAGGGCTGAGGCGCGCGTGCGGGACGGAGACTCAGAGCCGTGAACGATCACGGAAGCGCGGTCCATGTCCGTCGAGGGCCGACGCCCTCGGCGAGCGCACCGCGCCCCCTCGCCCGTGCGGGAGAGGGCTGGGGTGAGGGACGAGACGCGTCGGGATCGCGCGCGCCTTCGCGGCGCGTCGCGGGCGAGCCTCCTCCGGAAGGCGCGGACCCCTCACCCTGTCCCTCTCCCGCGCGGGAGAGGGGACCTGCGCCTCCTCCGTCGACGGGGCTGTCGCAGACCGTGTTGCCCGCCGTGTTTCCCGCCGTGTTTCCCGAGGGGACGTTGAGAGTGCGGACCGCATGGACCTGATCCTGCAGCTCCTCTTCACCGGGATCGGCATCGGCTCCGTCTACGCCCTGGTGGCGCTCGGCTTCGTGCTGATCTTCCGTGCCACCAACGTGGTGAACTTCGCGCAGGGCGAGTTCTCGATGGTGGCGGCCTTCCTGATGGTGGTCTTCGCCGTCGATCTCCAGTGGCCCTACTGGCTCTCCCTCCTCCTGACCCTCGGCGGGATGGCGCTGCTCGGCGCCCTGTTCAATCTCGGCGTCTACTACCCGCTGCGGCACCGCAGCTACCTGCCGGTGATCATCTCGACCATCGGCGCCTCGATCTTCCTGGCCAACACCACGCTCGCCCTCTACGGGCCGCAGCCGCAGGTGCTCCCGCCCGTCTTCGAGACCCAGGGCTTCCTGCTCGGGCCGGTCTTCCTCGACAGCCAGTACCTGCTGATCATCGCGGTGACGGCGGCCCTGGTGGCGTTCCAGTACTGGTTCTTCGAGCACACTCTGGTCGGCAAGAAGCTGCAGGCGACGTCCCAGGACAAGGAGATGGCCGCCCTCCTGGGCATCCCGGTGGCGGGCATGATCATGCTGACCTTCGTGTACAGCGCGGTGCTCGGCGGCATCGCCGGCATCCTGGTGGCGCCGGTGCTGTTCGTGTCGATCCAGATGGGGGCCACGATCGCCCTCAAGGCCTTCGCGGCGACGATCATCGGCGGCTTCGGCGACGTCACCGGGGCGATCATCGGTGGCCTCGCGCTCGGCATCATCGAGACCTTCGGGGCGGCCTACATCTCGGTCCCCTACAAGGACGCCTTCGCGTTCCTGGTGCTGGTGGTCTTCCTGGTCGTGCGCCCGCAGGGCCTGTTCGGCGAGCGCGTGGCGGAGAAGGCATGAGCGGTCGCCCTTCCACACTCGCCGGCCCGGCCGGCGCGGCTCCAGCCCCCGCGCCGCGCCGGCTGCCCCTCGGAAGCCTCGCCTACGCGGTCCTGGCCGCCGCCCTGGTGACGCTGGCCGCGACGACGCCGCTCAGCGGCTACGCCCTCAACATCCTGATGCAGGCGGCGACCTACGCCATCGCGGTGATCGGGCTCACCGTGGTGCTCGGCCTGTGCGGGCAGATCAACCTCGCCCAGGCCGCCTTCTTCGGGATCGGTGCCTACGCTGTCGGGCTCGGCACGGTCGACGGGGGCCTGAACTTCTGGATCTGCCTGATCACCGGCCTCGGTCTCGCGCTCGTGCTGGGCGCCGCGCTCGGCGCCTCCACGCTGCGGCTCGGCGGCCACTACCTCGCCATGGTGACGATCTCGTTCCAGCAGATCCTGACGCTGGTCCTCACCAACTGGATCCCTGTCACGCACGGGCCCGACGGCGTGCCGAACATCCGCCGCCCGGCCCTGTTCGCCGACGGGCAGAGCTATCTCGCCCTGTGCGTGCTCGTGCTGGCGATCGTCGGCTGGCTCGTCTGGCACATGCCGCGGACGCGGCTCGGGCGCGCCATGCGGGCGGTGCGCGACAACGAGCTGGCGGCGGGCGTGTCGGGCATCGACATCTACCGCACCAAGGTCGCGGCCTTCGCCCTCGGGGCGCTGCTGGCGGGGCTCGGCGGCGGCCTGTTCGCCGGCAGCTTCACCTATATCAGCCCGGACCAGTTCTCCTTCGCCGAGTCGATCGTCTTCCTGACGATGGCGCTGCTCGGCGGCGTCGGCTCGCCGGTGGGCGCCGTGATCGGCACGGCCCTGCTGATCCTGATCCCGGAATGGCTGCGCTTCCTCAAGGAGATCCCCGGGCTCTACCTCGCGATCTACGGGCTCGCGGTGATCCTGATCGTGGTGTTCATGCCCGACGGGATCTGGGGCTTCCTCGGCGACCAGGTCCGGCGCCTGCGCCGGGCCCGCCCGGCCCCGCCGCCCGCCGCCGAGCTGACCCTGAGCCAGGGCGAGGCCTCCGCGGCGCCGATGCTGGAGGTGTCGGACCTGTCCAAGCACTTCGGCGGCCTCAAGGCCGTGGACGCCGTGAGCTTCACGGTGGCGCGGGGCGGCATCCACGCGCTGATCGGCCCGAACGGCTCCGGCAAGACCACGACGCTGAACGTCCTCTCGGGCCTCTACAGCCCCACGGGCGGCACCGTGCGGCTGGCCGGGCAGGACGTCACGCGCCTGTCCCCGCACCGGCGGGCGGCGGCCGGGATCGGCCGCACCTTCCAGAACATCCGCCTGTTCCGCTCCATGAGCGCCCTGGAGAACGTTGTCATCGGCGCCGAGCGCCCCAACAACCCCCTCGGCGCGCGCGACCGGGCGGGGCTGGAGGCCCGCGCCCGGGCGGCGCTGGCCTTCGTGGGGCTGGAGGGGCGGGCGCAGGAGCCGATCTCCGGCTTCTCGTACGGCCACCAGCGCCTGATCGAGATCGCGCGGGCGCTGGCCGGCAACCCCGTGCTGCTGCTCCTCGACGAGCCCGCCGCGGGGCTCAATTCCAGCGAGAAGAACGCCCTGACGGCGCTCCTGCGCCGGATGGCCGCCAAGGGCCTGACCATCCTGATCATCGACCACGACATGACGCTGGTGAGCGACGTGGCGAGCCACATCACCGTGCTGAACTTCGGCCGCCGCATCGCCGACGGCGTCACGGCGACCGTGCTGCGCGAGCCGGCGGTGATCCAGGCCTATCTCGGCGAGGACGCCGCCGCCGGTCCGGCGGCGAGCCTCAAGACCGACCTCGCTCCGGCGTGACCCCCGCGATGACGACGCCCGCCACACCCCTTCTCGAGATCCGCGACCTCGCCGTCCGGTACGGGGAGATCGAGGCCGTGCGCGGCCTGTCCTTCTCGGTCGGCGCCGGGGAGGTGGTGACGCTGCTGGGTTCCAACGGTGCCGGCAAGTCCACGACCCTCAAGGCGATCTCCGGGCTGGTGCGGCCCGCCGCCGGCACGATCCTGCTGGAGGGGCGGCCGCTGGAGGGACTGAAGCCCGAGGCGATCGTGCGGCTCGGCGTCGCCCACGTCCCGGAGGGGCGCCGGGTCTTCCCGGGGCTCACGGTGCGCGAGAACATCATGCTGGGCGCGTCCAACCGCTCCGGCCTCGGCAAGCGCGCGCTGCGCGACGAGGTCGAGGCGATGTTCGACCTCTTCCCGGACATCCGCCGCTTCGGCGACGCCCTGGGCTGGACGCTGTCGGGCGGCCAGCTCCAGATGGTGGCCCTCGCGCGGGGGCTGATGGCCAAGCCGCGGATCCTGCTGCTCGACGAGCCCTCGCTCGGGCTGGCCCCGGTGATCGTCCAGGCGGTGTTCGCGATCATCGCCGAGGTGCGCCGCCGCGGGACCACCGTGCTGCTGGTGGAGCAGAATGCCCGGATGGGGCTCTCGGTCGCCGATCGGGGCTACGTGCTGGAGACGGGCCGGCTCGTCCTGCAGGGCGCGCCCGACGCCTTGTGGGCCAACGACGAGATCCGGTCGGCGTATCTCGGCGGGCGGACGAGGCCCGAACCCGCGGTCTGACCCGACCGTGCCTCGGCGACGACCTCGCTGCGCCGCCGGACGGAGTCGATGCCCGGCGCGGATCGTACGCGCGTGGCCGGAGGGACCGGTGTCTTCGACGCGGCGGTCCGGCAAAGGTCGGCGGAGGAGCGTCCCGGCATCGTCGCCGATCAGTGCGGCGCGGCCGCGGTGATCACCGCGGCCGCGACGTTCCCCCGCTTCCGAGCCTGCCGGCGTCGTCGCCGGCGGCTCCGCCGTGACCGTAGGGACCCGGGACAGCCGGGAGTCCGGCGGGCCCCGGCCCGGTGAGCCTAGGCGCCCTGCGTGGCGGGGGAGCGCGCGGGCAGCACCCAGCCCGGCCTGATGAAGTGGCAGGTGTACCCGTCGGGACGCCGTTCCAGGTAGTCCTGATGCTCCGGCTCGGCCTCCCAGAACGGACCGGCGGGCGCCACTTCGGTCACGACCTTGCCGGGCCACAGGCCGGAGGCGTCGACGTCGGCGATGGTCTCTTCGGCGACGCGGCGCTGGTCGTCGTCGGTGTAGAAGATGGCCGAACGGTAGCTGAGGCCCCGGTCGTTGCCCTGGCGGTTCGGCGTCGTCGGGTCGTGAATCTGGAAGAAGAACTCCAGCATGCGCCGGAAGCTCGTCCGATCCGGGTCGTAGACGATCTCGATGGCCTCGGCGTGGGTGCCGTGGTTGCGGTAGGTCGCGTCCGGCACGTCGCCGCCCGTGTAGCCGACGCGGGTCGATATCACGCCCTCCTGGCGCCGGATGAGGTCCTGCATGCCCCAGAAGCAACCACCGGCTAGCACCGCCCTCTCGGTTCTCATCGTAGCTCCTCCTGAGCCGTTCCACTGACTGCGCAGATATAGGGATCCCTCGGGCCCCGCGTGCTGCGACGTCCTAGCCCGCCGTCGCGATCGAGGCGGCGGGCGGTCTCGCGTCCGCCTCGGCGTCAGCCACCGACGCCCGCGATGCGGGACCGCGGGCTACGACGCCCGCGGGCCGCCAGAGATCTCGCCAGCGGCGATCCCAGTCTCGATCTCGCGCGGCAGGCGCGGGATGCAGGCGCGGGCTGAGGCCCGCCCTGTCCGGAAGTTCACCGACTGGCCGAGCGTCGAGGGTGAGCGTCGCGCGCGGCTGACGCGCGGCTGACGCGCGGCTGACACGTGCCGGACGGCCCGGTCACCGACGGCGCGGGCCTGGCCGGGGACCGGGCGAGACGTCCGCTCCTGAGCGAACGTCTCCGGAGCGGCCTCCTAGCTCCCCGCGAGGGGCTTGTTGGCCTTGAAATTCTTCCGCGCCGGCTCGGCCTTGCGGGGATCCGGCTTGTCGGCGAGCAGGCGCTTCACGCGCTCGTTGAAGTCCTCGGGCGTGACGCCCTGGGCTTTGCCGGTCTTGAGTTCGCGTGCCATCTCGGCCTCCGCTTCGTGGCCCAGAGCACGGGATTGCGCGGAGGGATCGGACTCATATGGGCACTCGTCCGGCACGGCGCCACCAACTTCAGGCCAGGATAGCCGTTCGCCCGCGATGGACCCGCGGGCCGGGATGGGATAGGCTCGCTGCGAGGTTGATGACCGGTTCGTAATAACGCTTCAGGACCCGGGGGCGGTACCCGGCGCCTCCACCAGAAGCACCCTGCCCCGGTTACCGCGCGGGGACGAGGGCGAGCGTCCGACGTTGCGGACCGCGCGCTGCCAGGGTGCTTCTGCTGGGGGTGAAACAGGTTCGACTGGGCGGTAAAGGGATCGCGAGTTCTGTCCTGCTTCGGCAGGGTAAGATGCGGCTTTCGGTAAGGACTCGACCGGTTCGGCGCGGGCAACCCCCGTTCCGAGCACCTGACCAAAACTCTAAATGCCAACGACAACGTCGGCATGGAGATGCGCCTCGCGGCGTAATCTTCCGGGGCGTGGGTACGCCTAGCAACAGAACCCGAGGCTTCGGCCTCGGGACCCGCCTTTATCGTCTGCCCGTTTCAGGTTCAGGGTCGCGGCTGGGCAGATCGGAGCGTCGCTTGAACGAGCCCGAACAGGGCAGTGCGGAGGCCGTCTACATCTCGGCCATGGTCGGCGAGATGATGCGGCGCGTCCTGGAGGACGCTCTCGCCGAACTCGCGAGAACCCGCGGTGCTGCCTTCCTGGAGATCTTCGTGGCGCGCGAGCTGGCCCGCTGCGCCGACCTGTTCCGTGAGCGGCCCGGCGATACGCCCGAGACGACGGACATGCTGCGGGCCTGGTTCGCCATGGAAGGCGGCGAAGCGCTGCGAGCCGTGGTCGATCGCGCCAACGTCGAGGCGGCGCGTGATTGAGGCGCTCCGCAGATGTACCTGCCAGCGGCCTTGTAGACGGTGATCGCGCGGCGGCACGCCTCGGAGAGCTGCGCACGGTCTGTCCGGGCAGGTTTCGTCTCGAGGATGTTCGGCCCGTGATCGCGGCCGTCGATAACGGCATCCCGAGTCAAAGAGCCTCAGACTCCTCTCGGCTCAGTCAGGGGCAGGGGTGGCCGGAACCGCCGATGAGGCCGGTCGCGCGCGGCCAGGCTGCCGTCATCCGCGGCGAAGCAATCGCCGCTTCCTCGCTCCACTCCGTTCCGGCTTCGGGACCAGGGAGCGTTCGAGCGCTCAACGGGGAACGGCGACGCGACCTACAGATCTGTCGCTGAGAAGTTGGCGCTCGCGCTCATCACGAGCATGCCCGCTTCGTCATAGGCCTGGGCGGTGAAAGCGTTCACCTCGGTGCGATACCCCTCATCGCGCAGGATGTCGGTCAGCAACCGGCGAAGGGTATCCCGCAGCGCGTCCCGGCCGGACAGTTGCACCCCTTCGTCGTCCCTGATCGTGATGCGATCGGATGTGACGATGAAGTATCTCGGCATCGGGCTCTCCGCCGACTGACATAGCAGCGCACAACGCGCGGTCACCGGGGCCCCGGTCGCCCCGGCCGCAATCGTCTACGCTCGCACAGAGGCGGCTCGCGGGCATTCACCTGGATCAGTCGCTGCGGCGCGCGGGGGGCGGCGGCGCGGAACGGGGGCCGACCACGGGGATCGTGCGCACGATGCGCAGCGCGCTCCGGAGCTGTCCCGCCGCTTCGTCCAACCTCGGACCGGTGCGGGTCGCCGTGCAGCGTCGGAAGGGTGACCTGTCTCGCTCGGGGATCGGGAACAGCGACGCTCCGCGCGGCGCCGAACGCGCGGCACCCGGTGCCGTCCACCTCGCGTTGCCGCCGACCGTCACGGACACCGAAGGCATCGTGCGCCGCGGAGGGCCCCTTCGCGTCGCCAGCCCGGCGGGAACCTGCATCCGAGGCGGCAGTTCTGTGCCGACACCGATCCGTACAGCCGGCAACGGCGTCACCGAGCAGGAGCCTCATCAGGCTGTAGCCGAAGTGGTTCCCGAGTTCTCGGAATTATAGTTCATCTATCGAGTTGCCTATTGCCCGGTCAAAACATATAGTGCTGCATCGGCGGGGGGGCCAATGCCTGAGATGGCTGGGATCGGTGTCGCGCGGACCTGCGTCGACCGACAGACTTGGTCCGCTCGCGGAGCGGCCGCACGCAACACGGCCGTCATCCAGGCCGGTCTCGCCCGGATCGTCGAGGACGAGATCCTGCCGCGCCTCGCGCTCGCGCATCAGGCGGATTCGCCGTCGCCTGCATCGACGACCCGATCACCGATGCCTGAGCGCGTCGCCTCTCTGGCTCAGGCGCTGATGGAGGGCGATTCGCACGGCGAGTGGGTCCGCGCGCTTCTGGAAGAGGGGCTGTCGCTGGATGCGCTGCTGCTCGACCTGTTCGCACCCGCGGCGCGGTATCTGGGCGCCCTGTGGGAAGAGGATGCCGCGGATTTCCTCGACGTGGCGGTCGCGCTCGGTCGTCTTCAGAACCTGACCCGCGCTCTGTGTGCGGATCTGGAGGGCGTGGACGTGAGGGCGAACGGGCGCCGCGTCCTGCTGATGCCCTGTCCCGGCGAGACCCATCTCTTCAGCCTCGCGCTCGTGGCGAGCTTCTTCCGCGAGGCGGGGTGGGATGTGGTCCTGACCGATGGAGCGGACGAGGATCCCGCCAGCCTGGTTCGCGCCCAACAGTTCGATCTGGTCGGCATCTCGCTGTCTTGCGACATTCTCCTGCCCGCGATGGCGGAGTCCGTGGCGAAGTTGCGCGCCGCGTCGTGCAATCGGGACTTGCGCGTCATCGTCGGTGGCCCGCTGTTCGTGCGCGAGCCTGCCTGCGCCAGCTTCGTGGGCGCAGATGCCGTTGCCGCGGACGCGCAATCGGCCGTCAAGATCGCCGAGGCCACCTTCGCGCGATGACGTCGTGCGGCCAGGCGCCGGATCCGGCGAACCGGCGCTGCGCGGATCTCTTCTCATCCGGACGGTGTTAAAGGTTTCGCGGTTGAGAGGCAGAGATCCAGGATTTGCAGGAGTTCGACGAGCAATTGGCGCGAGAATTCGTCCGCGGCCTCGTACAGTCGGCCGTGGCACGAGGCGTCGATCCGGCCATTCGGCTCGATCAGTTTCGGGCGCTGCAGCAAGCGGTCGTCGCTCTATCGCGAGACCCTGCCGTGGTTCGCGCCAGTGAGCAGCTCATCCGGGCGATCGACTGCGCTCACCACGAGCTGACCGCGGTAAAATCGTAGGCGCACCGGACCGTACCGCGGCACGAACAGGGTAGGGCTGCCTGCGCGCAACCAGCGACGCCCGCGATCGACGATCCAATTGAATGTCCGCCCGCAGGCTTCGCCGAGCGGGCCCTCGCGTTGACGGCTGCGCCGAAGCGCGAGCCTGGCGCGAAGATGTTCGTCATTCTCGGCCACTCTCAAGATCGCGTCGGGCCGTTGTCTCGAGATCGGGCGCCTCGATGCGTGCCTGCCCGCTGTTCGGGCGCGATGTCTCGACGCGCGTCCGCGGCTCTCGACCGGTCCCGTGCCGAACCGAGCCAGTGCGCGGCGACCGGACATCGCCCAGGCCGGCGGTGACCGGCCGTTGCGGACACCCTGCAAGTGCCCTATCGGCCGCGATGATGCCCGACCGATCCCTCCGCGCCGTCTGGTCCGACAGTCTCATGGCCGAGGTCGGCGCGCGCCTCCCCCTCTTCGATGGCCTTTCTCCGGACGCGATCCAGCGCCTGTCGGCCGAGGGCTTCGGACGCGGCTTGCTGACGGCGTCCTTGCGAGCCCGCCTGCGCAAGGCCGGATTTCCAGATCTCGGTCATCTCGCCCAGTCGTCACCGGTCGCGATCGCCGCGACCAGAAAGTTCGGCCCCGTCCGCGTCGAGCGCGTCCGGCACTTCATCCTCGACGCGCTGGCGCGCTGGCTCCCACGCGCGCGGGAGATGCACACCTCCGAAGCCACGCGGGACCGGAGGCTCGGCCGGCTGCGCGGGCTGTCAGCCGGATGCCTGCCCCTCGCGGCGGGTCAGATCGCGGCGCTCCGCTTCGAGGACGGATCCTGCGCCGACATAGCCACGTGTTCGCGTCTCGGCCTCCTCCGGACAGGTGCCGTGACATCCGGTGACGTGGACCACGTTGTCGCGACGCTCACCCACCTCGCTCGAGCGGCCGATCCGATCCCGCCGCGTCCCCTGGACGAGGCCGGGGCGGCACCGGCGGGCGACGCCGCGGCCCTGGCGGCCCGTCGCGCCGCTCTGCTGTCGGAGCGGGATCGCGAATGGGACGCGGCCGCACCGACCGAGAGCCGGCCTCGGAGTTGACCACCCTTCCGGATCCGAGGTCGAGCCTGATCGAGCCGGACCGCGGGCTGCCACGCGCCCTCGAGACGTCGTGGCTCGGTCCGACGCGGGCCTGTTCGTGTCCTTGCGGTGCGGCCCAGCGCTTCGTCGAAGACCCGGCGAACGACCCTTGAAGCGGGCCTGATCGGCCCATCCCGGGTCGAGTGCCCGAGGTGCGCCCTTGCGCCGTCGCAAACGCTAACCATCTCTAGACCATCCAACGAGATGGTCCAGGGATGGCGAGAATGGCGGACAAGGTGCCCGATCTGCGACCGAAGCTGCCCGACAGCGAGAAGATCACGCTCAACCTCGGCTTCGTCGACCTCGGCCACATCGACCTGATGGTCCGCGACGGCTTCTACGCCAACCGTGCCGATTTCATTCGAACCGCCGTGCGCAATCAGATCGAGCGCCAGGGCGAGGCCGTCAGGCAGTCCGTCAGCCGGAAGCAGCTCAGCCTCGGCCTGTCGCACTACACGAAGCAGGCGCTCGAGGCGGCGCGCGACGCGGGCGCGCCGCTGCATATCCAGGTGCTCGGGCTGGCCAGCATCGCCCTCGACGTCACGCCTGAACTGGCGCGCGCCGCCATCGCCTCGGTCGAGGTGCTCGGCGCCTTCCAGGCCAGTCCCGCGGTCAAGGCGGCGCTCGCCGACCGGACGACCTGACGGCCCCACGTCTTCCCGCCGACGCGACCGGAGATTCCGCCGCGCCCGCTCTCCCTCACCCAGGACCTGTCCGATGGATCACACCACGAAGACCGCCTTCTCGCGCTTCGCGTTCCCGAAGGTCGACCCGGCCCGTGCCGCGGAGGCGATGGCCAGGCTTCAGGAGCGGCAGGCCGCGGCCTTCAAACTGTGGTCGGAGGCGAGCCGGAGCGCGGTCGAGGCGGGTGCGCGGACCGCGGACGCGGCCGACATCCTCGACATGGTCGCGCCCTCCGCTCCCGGCGGAGCCTGGGTCGCGCCGGAGACGACCGGAGGACGCTCGGGCCGGCATCCCCACGCCGAATCCGGGGGCGACATCGCCGGCACCGTGATGCGCACCGTCCAGGAGGCGCTGGCGAAGGCCGGCGTGGGCACGGATCGCGACGGGCAGGGCGGCGCGACGCCGGCCCCGGCTCGGCTTCCGGAGGGGGCACGCTTCGAGGCCCGCACATTCACCGGCGCGGCCGGGACCCGGAACTACAAGGTCTACGTACCGAGCGGCTACACCGGCCAGGCGCTGCCCGTCGTGGTGATGCTGCACGGCTGCACGCAGAACCCGGACGACTTCGCCGCAGGCACGCGGATGAACGCGGTCGCCGAGGCGCGTGACGTCCTCGTGGTCTATCCGGAGCAGCCGCGCTCGGCCAACATGCAGCGGTGCTGGAACTGGTACGAGCCCGGTGACCAGCAGCGGGAGGGCGGCGAGCCCGCCCTGATCGCCGGCATCGTCCGGCAGGTGATCGCGGAGTTCTCGGCCGACGACAGGCGGGTCTACGCGGCAGGCCTGTCGGCAGGCGGGGCCGCCGCCGCGATCCTGGCGATGACCTACCCCGACCTGTTCGCGGCGATCGGCGTCCATTCCGGCCTGGCCTGCGGCTCCGCGCGGGACGTGCCCTCGGCCTTCGCGGCCATGAAGGGGGACGGCGCGCGCGCGACGGGGAAACGCCACGCCGTGCCGCTGATCGTGTTCCACGGCGACCGCGACCGCACGGTCCACGCGGCCAACGGCGATCGCGTGGCCGCGCAGGGGCCGTCGGACCCGGAACTCCGCACAGCGGTGACCCAGGGCCGGACACCGGACGGGGTGGACTACACCCGCACCGTCCGTTCGGACGCGTCCGGCCGCACCATGGTGGAGCAGTGGGTTCTGCACGGAGCCGGGCACGCGTGGTCGGGCGGCAGCCCGGCCGGCTCGTTCACCGACCCGCGCGGACCGGACGCGAGCCAGGAGATGATCCGCTTCTTCCTGGAGCACGCGCGCGCCGCCGGTGCCAGACCCTGAATGCTGCCGGCCCGTCGGCCGCATCGGCCCGGACGAATCATCCAACGGGCGTTGGGCGCGAATCTCGACCGGATCCGCCGCGTCGCGCGCCGGGCGCGACGCCCGTCCGGTCAGGGCTATCTTTGTCGGCCCTGAGAGCGCAGAGTGTTGCCATCACCGGATCGGTTGATCCAGGCTCCGGTGGCTGAGGGTCCATGCCCCCGCCTGCAACGGACAGGCGCGCGTGGCAGACCTCATCACGTTTCCCGCCAGGCCGCGCTCACGACACGCGCGCCGCGCCTATCAGGTCCATCGGCTCGCCCCGACCGGTGGCGTGCTCACGACTTGCGTCATCACAGCGCGCAACGACGGCGACGCCAGGCGGCAGGCAACGGGTCTGATCGCGGGGCATCATGCCGAACTCTGGGCAAGCGACCGCCTCGTTGCCGTCTTCGGCCTGTTCGAGACCCCGATCGCGACCGCGATCCGGTTGCTTCCAGATCAGCCGACGCCCGAACGGTGAGGACGACGTCGTCGGGGCTGTCATCGTATCCAGGAGCGAGATCATGGCAGCGGAACAGAAGCGCGGAAATCGCGAAGCCAAGAAGCCGAAGAAGTCTGTGCCCAAGACCAACGCGTCGGCGCCCTCCGTCAAGGGCTCCGTCGCGGCGGCCACGAAGCCGCCCCGGAAGGCCTGACGCGATGTTCGCACGTCACGGCCAAGCCGCGTGGTAGAGCCCGGCCGACCCCGGCCGTGCCCGGTGATGCGGAAGCTGACCAGGTTGGTCGTCCGTATGGCGCAGCGACCCGGCCTCCTCGAGAGCGGGCGGCTGATCGATCAGCTCACGGATCTGGAAGCCGAGGGCCTGGCCCGGAATATTTCGTGGCGGTCCATCGAGACGATCAGGGCCACTCGATTGAAGCTGCGCGTCGAGGGCCTGATGCCGACGTCGTCTCTGCCGCTCGCTCCCTGATGGATGTGCGCATGACTGATCGTGAGACGTGCTTGGACGCGCTGGGAGCGCTCATCGTCCGGGCGGACCCGGCCGATCTCGCGGCCGCCCAAGATATCCTGCTGCGACTCGTCCTGCGTGAAGACGGTGCGGCGCGACGCGCGGCGGCCCTCGACGGACTCCGTGCCGAACTCGCGTGCGCGACGCGGGCGGGCTCCCGCTCGCGCGAGCAGGAGGCCTTTCACACGGTCCTCCTCGCGATGATCGAGCGGACCCGCGACATGGCCGGTGCCACGACGGCGTGACGCGCCGCCGCTGGCCCAACGACCGCGGAAGCGCGACCCGGTCCTCCGCGGAACGAATGTCCCGCGTCTCCCGTCAGATGCCGATGCTCGCCGCCCCGGCCGCGGCCGCCTGCGGAACGGTGGCGCCGTTCCGCAACGCCATCGCTATGGCGATCGACATGGTGTCGATGGCGAGCGCGCGATCCTGCCCGTAATCGTAGGAGCTGTTTCTCCCGGAACTCAGCCGCGCGTAGTAGGCGTCGGGGAATTCCCGATCGATCCGCGTTCTGAGGAGCTGAGCTGCCGCGGCGTAGTTGGCTTCGAAATCCCGGCCCCTGCTCGCCGATGCCCCCTCGAAGGTCCCGGCTTCCTTTCGCTTGGCGATCGCATCGGACCTGCGCTCCTGCGCGCTGCCAAGAAAAAACTGGATCGTTCTGGAGATCAGCCACCGGACGATGGTCATCGGAATCTCCTGAGCGGGCGGCGAATGCGTGCCCGTGCGGATACATAGCACATCGCGGCGCGCCCTGAGCTTAAAAATACGATCTCGGAGACAATTGAAGGCCCCGGCCTACCGCCGCGGCCTGCCGGGACGAGGGCCCGGACGCCGCGCGCCCACCGAGTCGTCGCGCGTCCCGGCACCCGGCCGTGCCCGCAGCGCCGACGGTCACGGCGGATAAATCTGCGGACCCGGATGCACCAGGGTCGTGTCGTATTCGGTCGCCTGCCACACGGGCCAGGAGCCCTCGCGCACGAACATGGCGAACGCCTCGATCACGTCCGGCCGGTCGAAGGCGTGCACGCCCTCGACTGCGCGCCCGACGATGCAGGCCGCATCCGCCACATCGGCCGCGGGCGAGCGGATATCCAGTGAGAACATCACGCCCGATCGATCGGGCCTGAGCGCGTCGGGCAGGACGTCGATCTTGCGCCAGAGGCAGTACCACCGGGCACAGGCCTCCGGGCGCTCGCTGTAGATCCCGCAGCCCGTTCCGGTGTTGTGCCGGCACACGATCCCTGCCGGCTTGTCGAGGGCAGGGATCGCCAGAACACGGCAGCACACCGTGCAGGAGCCGCATGACCGGCCGGGGACGGTGCGCTCGGGGGCGCGCGGGGCATCCCGGCTCGGGACGCCGCGGGCTCGTGCTTCGCTTGCGATCGGTCTGTCCTCGATTGCCGCCGTGCGGCGGCGATGGTGCTGATCTCGGAGAGGCGAGGGGGCTGCGCAACCGTCGGTCGCTGCACAGCCCGCGGAGCCGCAGCGCCCTCATACCGTGCCGGCGGCCGCTGTTCACGCCCCCGTCCAGGATGCCGCTCCGCGATCGGGCCGGACCGAGAGGGCGGCGCGTGCCAGGCGCTTCGACGACGGGGGTGCCAAGCGGCGCCCGATCCGACAGGCGGGTGGCTCAGGCGGCCGGGCGCCGCGCGTGCCGCCACGCCGCGATCGCGCTCCGTCTCGCCTCGAAGGCCGTGCGCAACCGCGTGCCCGGTGCGCCCTGACGCTCCGCGCCGAAGCCGTGGAGCAGGACCGCATCGGGTCCGAAGACGCGACGCATCTCGGCGCGCCAGAGGCGGTCCGCGACGGCGAGCGTCGTCTCTGTTTCCGCGAAGCGTTCGATGTTCATGGCAGACGTCCTCCGCTCACCGCCGCCTGCCACAACGCGCTGTCCTGCCCGGAGGTCCAACGCGGCCGTGACCCCGGTCGCGGCCGCGGATCGGCTCGGGGGATCGGCGCGGCTGGAAGACCTCGTGGGTTACGAGGGTCGCACTTCGGCGTCTCCGCGCGGTCCCGCGGTGTGGCCGGGCCAGGGGCCGTCGTGTCAGAGAGCCCGCGCGAGGCCCGCTTCCAGATCCAGTGCGCTGGCGGTCTGCTGAGAGAGGCGGACGCCCGTCGGCTCGACCTCCGCATCGGCCTTCACCGCGCGGCGCACGATGGCCAGCGCCTCGTCCTCCGAGGTGGTAATCGCGGCGTAGAACATGACCAGTCGGCCCGACAGCTCCGCGTCGTCGGGCCGCGTCACCTTGAGGATGAAGGCCGTCTGATTGGGTTCGATCATCGCCGCGTCGGCCGGGTGGGTGTCCTTCGTCGTCGTCATGGATCGCAAAGGCCTCGATCTCGGTCCAGCCGGACGCCTTCCGCCGGGCCGGTGCACCATGGCGGATGCGCGTCACGGGACGCCGCGTCGTCCCCCGCGGGCCCGACCGCCCGAGACGGTTCAGGCGGGCGTGAGTTCGCCTTCCCGCACGGCGCGCTCGCCGCTCGCGGACTTGATGCGGTAAGTCGGCTCGCCGGAACGGTCGTCCGGCGTCAGGCGGACCACCTCGAAGAGGCCGTCGACGGTGCTCTTACTGCCAGCGTAGCTGATCCCCAGCTGCCGGACATGCTGGCCGATCTTGAACTTGTGAGACATGGGTCGTCCTCCGGAGTGATGGCGCGCGCGGGCTGGGTTCGACCTAGCGGCGTGCACGCGCCTTGCGGGCCGCGAATCGCGCGTCGCGTGCCGCCTTCTGTTCGGCGGCGCGGGCAACCTGCTGCTCCGCCTTCTCGGCGGCCAGACGGTCGGACTCGGCCTCGGCGCGGGCCTGCGCGGCCTGGATCTCAGCCTCACGCTCGATCTCGGCGGCCAGACGAACGGCTTCCCGTTCGGTCGCCCGCAGGTCCCGGGCCTGGACGACCGCGCGCCGCGCGGCTTGCCGAGCGAGGACGACGGGATCATCGGCCGCCGGGCGTGCCCGGAACCGGGCCAGTGTGGCCTGCCGCGCTCTGGCCGTCTCCGCGAGACGGTCGACGAGGTGATCGGTTTTCAAAGGCTTCACGAACTCTCCGTGGGTGCACCGGACGTCAGCCCCGGTGGCGAGACATGGATGAAGCCGCTCCGCGGTAGGAACGGCTTCGAAGCGCGTCACGAGTGGACGCGTGAGACTCAGGCGGCCTGAAGGCTGCCGGCCGACTGCTTGCCGGTCCTCCGGTCGGTCTCCATCTCGTAGGAGACCTTCTGGCCCTCGTTCAGGCCTTGCATGCCGGCGCGCTCGACGGCCGAGATGTGGACGAACACGTCCTTGCCGCCGTCATCCGGCTGGATGAAGCCGAAGCCCTTGGTGTCGTTGAACCATTTAACGGTGCCGATGGTCATAGGTATTCCATGTCAGTGAAGGCAAATAGATAGGGCGGGCGCATGGATCACACGCGCCCGGTCGCCGGATGTCGAAAATGGGAGAGATGCAGAACGCTCGCCCTGTTGAGGCGATACGGCCGGATACCTGGCCAAAAATCGATGCCATATCTGTACGCCATCGACGTGGCGATGACAAGTACATTGAGAAATTGCGCGATTCACGCCGATTTGCGCGGCGATTATTTATCCTGAAACTTCGCGTGGCGTTTCCCGTGAACGGCTCGGACGAAGCGGCTTGCCGGTTCCCGTGCGGTCCCGCGTCCGGCCGCCCGATCTCCGACAGTGTCGACCGCCGGTCGCGCGTGATGAGGAGGGCCGCGCCAGCGGGGCGGACAGGCGGCAATATCGGCTCCGACCCGTGACGCCGTCCGCGCCCCGGCGCGGATGCGGCGACGTGGACACTTGGCCGGGGGCGGCCGGGCTCTCTCTACACGCGCACCCAACGCACGGTTTGCGCGCCGGCCGTCGGGGTCGGCGCGCCGCTCGATCCGGAAGCGCGCTCGCCGATGACTCAGGATCTGCCGGACTTTCCCCCGGAGGCGTTCGCCAAGCGCGACCGCGATCCCGATCCCGCGTTCTACGCGCGACCGCGCTTCGTGACCCATATCGATGCCGCCGCGATCGCGGCGGTCACCGACCTCTACAGGGAGATCGTCCCGGCGGGCGGCGACGTCCTCGACCTGATGTCGAGTTGGGTCAGCCACCTGCCCGACGAGGTCGCGTATGCCAGCGTCACCGGTCACGGCCTGAACGCGGCCGAACTCGCCGCCAACCCGCGCCTGACCCGGCATCTCGTGCAGGACCTCAACGCCGAGCCGCGCCTGCCGCTCGACACGGCCTGCGTCGACGCCGCGCTGATCTGTGTCTCGGTCCAGTATCTCCAGCGCCCCGTTTCCGTCCTGTCCGAGATCGCGCGCGTGCTGCGCCCCGGTACCCCGGCGGTGATCAGCTTCTCGAACCGCTGCTTCCCGACCAAGGCGGTCGCCATCTGGAGTGCCCTCGACGGCGTCGGCCATGCCCAGCTCGTCGGTCTGTACCTCCAGCGCGCCGGCTTCGCCCGCGTCGAGCGGCGCGTCCTCAAGCCCGCGGGAGGTCCCGGCGACCCCGTGACTGCGGTGGTCGGCTGGACCGCCGCGGCCTGATCGGTCCGGATTCGGCCGTCACCGGGACCGCACCCGGTCTCTCAGGCCGGCGCGCGCGCCGGGAACCAGTTGCCGTGGAAGCCCGGCGGGATCCGGTGCCCGAGGCGGATCCGGGCGAGGGGAGGGGCGTCGAACGCGCGCGCGTCGAGGACGGTGAAGTCGGTCGTGTCGCCGGCGGTGTCGATGACGAGCCCGACGAGCCAGCCCTCGTCCTCGTCGGCCCCGGCATGCGCCGGGACGAAGACGAACTCCCCCGGGACGTGATCGGGACCGAAATCGTGCACGTGGCGCGCGCCCGTCTCGAGGTCGTGCTTGTAGAGCTGCGTCGCACCGGCGAGCTGCGTGTTGCCGTCGGCCGGTACGCTGACCGTGTAGACGTAGCGGTGGCGCTGCCCGAGGCGCCGCTCATCGATGCGGGGGAATTCCTGCGCCGCGGGGTCGATCACGCGTCGCTCGACCCGACCCGTCGACGGATCGATGATCCAGCGCTCGAGTCGGCCCGGCGCGTCGAGCCCGCCCCGGGGCGAGGCGAACACGGTCCCGTAGGCGACGACATCGAGGATCACCCGCCCGTCCGCGTCGTCGTAGGCGTTGGCGGTGTGGAACACGAAGCAGGGCTCGACGGCGCACCAGAGGATGTCGGCGCCGTCGCCCTGGCGTGGGAGGAGGCCCACGCGGGCCCCGTGGTCGGGGTTCCAGCGGAACGGGAAGCGGTACCCGGCGAGCAGGGCCCGGAACGAGAACGTGACGGGCAGGTCCAGCACGATCACGAAGCGCGCCGTGATCGCGCAATCGTGGATGCAGGGGCCGTGCGCGACCGGGACCGGCACGTCACGCACGACCTGCCCGCTCGGGGCGAGGACGACGTGGCGCACGCTGTCCCAGACGCGGCCGTCGTACGCGACGGCGTGCGTCTCGCCGGTCAGCGGGTCGCGGTGCGGGTGCCCGCTGAAGGAGCCGGCCAGCGTCCCGTCGAACGGGTTGTAGCGCTGCGCCTCCAGGGTGGGCGCGAGTTCGACCGGGAAGCTGCCGGCCTCCACCACCGCGAAGATCCGGCCGCCGATCTCGACGACGTTGGTGTTGACGGTGTCGTTGCCGCCCCGCCGCGGCCCGGGCGCCGCTGGCCGCCCGAGCGCCGTGGCGGCCGTGCGCGAGTTGATCCAGCGGTTGCGATACCACAGTGCCCGGCCGGCCTCGAGCGCGAGCCCGTGCACCATGCCGTCGCCGAGGAACCAGTCGTGGCCCCGCGTCGTCGCGCGGACGGGGTTGGCCCCCATCTTGAGATAGAGGCCGTCGAGGCCAGGTGGGATCGCTCCGGTGACGGGCAGGTTCTCCAGCGTCAGCTCCGCGCGCATCGGTTCGTGGACACCGACGACGAAGGGGTTGGCCGTTCCGGGCAGGCGCAGCCGGTTGCAGGCCGCCAACAGGCCAACGCCGACCTCGGCGGCCGCGCGGAAGGCCGACTGGACTCGTTTCGGCATCGGCAGCGATTCCAGGATCTGGCGGCGAGCAGGGACGGTATCGACGCGAAGCCGCCCGGGCCCTTCCCGCCGAAGGAGGCCGCACGCACTGAGCGGCGCAACATACCCGAAAGCGGTGAGGTCGCGCGCCTCCAGATTCCGCTGCAACCGGAGAGGGCGAACGTCTCAAGCGGGTGAACTTCTGCGTTCCGGTTTCGGGCGCAGGTCCGAAGGAAGCGGACGTTCGGAGACTGGCTGAAGCTGGCCGAAAACGGGCGGCCCGCTTCGGAGTCGACCCGCCGGATAAGCGGACGGCCTTCTGCCGACCCAAACCGACCAGGACTCTCCGTAGGGTCCCCCCGTCCTGCCGACCGCCTGCGTGCACCAGCACCGCCGGCCGGTGGCTGCCACCGGACCCTCACCCTCGACAATACCCGAACTCTTCCCCGTCCACGCCGCCATCCGTCGGTCTCTACTGAACAAAGTGTGCGCGGGTGGCGTTGATGTACCGACCCAAACTTGGGACGATTGAGGAAACGCCTATGCGCATGAAGATGTACGGCTTCGCGGCCGCGCTTGCTGTTGCTCTGACCGGCACAGCCTATGCCCAGCAGCCCGCCGGTGGCGGTAGCGCTACGGGCAACATGAACAACCCGGGTTCCGTGAAGAGCGAGGGGCAAAAGGCGACCGAGGAGACGACGGGCACCAGCACCCGCTCACCCGCAGCTGGCGCCGCAGCGGTGCCCGGAACCGGCACCGCGCGTCCTGGCGTCGGTGCGGGCGGGAGCACCACCGCACCCGCACGGTAGAGCCCGCGGGCGTGCCCGCACCATACGCTCTGTAAGTTCTCGGCAGGGCCGCATCGAAGGCGGCCCTGCCAACACCGCACCGTCGTGCAGCCGCTGCAGGCATCGCTGCAGCCACTCGGGTCCGCTCTATCCACCCTGAGCAGCCATCCTGCTTCCGGCCCGAGGCGGCCGTAGGAGGCGCTATAGGCAGAACCCGGAAGCAGCCATCAGTGGGCAGGCGGGCAGGCGCGGCTCAGAGTGCGAAGCGGTAGAGGCACCGAGCAGCCGTGATCGTCTGCTCTCAGATTGGGCGCCGCCCCCGTTCGCCGTCAGAGGAGCCCTCATAAACCGAGGTTCAGCTGCCGACTGTTGCCGCGCTGGAGGTTATGGAGACGCGATAGGGCAAACAGGGGAAAGAACAGGCGGTAGCCGTGGCTCTTCAACTTGAAGACGCGCGGAAGGCCGACAGCGTCGTAGGCGCGCCCCTGCCATTCCCCATGCGCCCCCTGGCTGCGATGAAGGTAGGCTGCGCCTTCCGTTGAACGCGCCGACCTCACTCAGCGACGACCCCGGTGTCTGGCCGGCGCGCATGCCGCGACGGAGAACGGGGACGAGGCGCTCCCGGCGCCGCCGCCGGAAGCCACATGTGTTCCATGCCACTCAGAAGAGATCTGTCACTTCTATCTAGATGAAAGGTGCGTCGGATTCGAGGCCCAGAAGGATACGGCCAGGCGATACCAGCATGCGGTCCTGATATTGCATGTGCTGGCAGGCCGCGTACACGTCGCGCAGCTGGCGCGCGAACGGCAACTCTTCGAGAACCGCGGAACTGCCCGCCGCTTCGTACATGCTCGTGACGACCTTCTTCCCGACGTGGCCCGCGTACCAGCAGGCCCGCCGAAGGTTGGCCTGCCACGCGGGGGTGACTGGGCGGCCGTTCTCGGCTTCCGACCAGAAGCCGGAGACCGTATCGCGGGCGAAGGCGCGGGCGGCGCCGAGACTCGTCTCGGCGCGCGCGATCTCGACCTGCACGTCCTCGCGAAGTCGCAAGGGCACCTTGCCGCCGTGCGGCGTCTTCGTCTGTGCGAGATTGATGAACGCGTCGATCGAGGCCCGGGCGAGTCCCAGCGGAACACCAGCGGCGGCGATCGCGGCAGCCGACGCCATCGGCAGCATGTAGAGCGGTTTCCTATCGCGCGGCATCATGATGCGCGCGCCGTCGACGGTCTGCGCGTCCGGCACCCAGATATCGGTGCAGACGACGTCGTGACTCCCGCTGGACCGCAGCCCACCGGCGTTCCAGTTGCCGACGACCTCGACGTCCTTCGAGGCGATGAAGGCGCCTCGCACAGATGGTCGCCCCTGCGCGTCGAGCCTCGGCTGCCCTTCTTCGATCTCGAGACACATCAGTGCCGAAACCGAGCTGAAGCGGCAGAAGCTTGCCCAGGACCAGCGTCCGTTGATCCGCCAGCCGGTTCCGTCGCGAACCGCCGTTCCCGTCGGCTGGCCGCTGCCGCTGCCCGCGAACTTCTTGCCGGCGGGGATGAGCGAACGCATCACGTCCTGATCGATGAGGTCGGCGAAGCGTGACGCGCCCCCGGACGAGATCGCGGCGCACCAGGCAACCGAACCGTCGAGTTCCGCCAAAGCCTCGATGGCTGCTAGAACGCGCAAGGGATGGGTCTCAGGACCGCCCAGACCCTGCGGAAGCCAGAGCTGCGTGAGACCGGCGTCGATGAGCGCCTCTGCAACCGGCTCCGGCAGGTCCGGTCCGACGGCCAGGGCCGATCCGTGCTCCGCGATCACGGGCCGAAGCGTCTCGATGGTCGCGAGGAGCGCCGCGTCCGGATTTCCGGCCCCCGCGTCAGGGGCAATCGAGGGTGCTACAACGTTCATTCTCAGACCTCTTGTCTGTCCGAGATGCATATTAAATTCGGCAATCGATCGATTTCGTGTCGCCCGGAAGAGGTCTTGGTTACGGTTGTAACCTGAAGTTCTGGCAGACGGGGCCGTCTGCCGGCTCGAATGCGCTCGACCGCGTCATCGCGGCTGCCATTGATCTTCTCGCGTGACCGATCCGCATCGATCATGCTTGGTCTATACAGGCGCGCGATCTCGGGATCGCGATCAGGCCCGACGTGCGTCGAAGGTCTGCGTCCGAACCGTCGGGATCCCGATGCCGCCCGATCGGCTCAAGTCCGATCTGGATTGTCCGCACGCGGATGACGGCCAACGATCCGATTGTTGCCGCGAACATGACGTGCGGCCCGCAGATTGCGGGACGAAGCGCGAGTGTCGGCTCATGACGCGAAGCCGGATCGCTCGGTCGCGCGGTCGTCGGTGCCCAACCAGCCCCCGTAGTGCACCATCAGCCCGACGAGTGGCAGGATGATCGACACGTCGAAGCGGAACAGCTCGGCCTCTTCCCACTCGCGGGCGGAGGCGCGGGGAGCGAAGGCCAGCGGAAGCGGCAGCCGCGCAACCGACCAGCCGCGCAGCACCATGCGCAGCCCATCGCCGTCGCTCGCGAGATCGAACCTGAAGCGGAACAGACCGAACCGCTCGACCACGCAGCCGCGCTCCTCGGAGAACGCGCTCGCGAACCGGCGACCGGAGAACGTCCGCGTCCAGCGTTCGACCCCGTGCCGCTCGCTGAAGCCGACGTGAAGGGTATGTTCGCCCGCGACCGGGAATCCGAGGAGCGCGGCGAGGCCTCGCGCGACGGGGTGACGGCCGCGCGTCACGACGGCGCGACCGTGCGCCCCTGCCTCGCGCAGGACGCCGTGCAGGGCCGCGACGCGCGGGGCGAGTTCGGCAAAGCGCGGACCCATGACGCTCGCGTAGAGCGAATCGGCCCGGACCGACTCCCGCACCTCGTGACGGATCGACAGGCCCGCGAAGCTCGGCTCGAAATCTGCCAGATCGAGCAGGGTCCCGGCGTCGCGCGCGCCGGGGGCGATCGAGCCGGCCAGGATCCGCTCGGCCAGGATCGCCGCCGGTAGCACCGGGATCTCCGGGCCGTGACCCTCGTCCGCGAGCAGGGTCCAGCACCGCTCGACGCGGCGCCCGTCGGCCGAGCCGAACATCCGGACGACCATGCCGGACCGATCCGAGCCCCAGCGCGCGGTCAGCCGCTGCGCCAGGAGGAGCCCGCCCGCGAGCCGCTGCAAGGAGGGGATCCAGCGCCAGCGCACAGGCCAGCTCGCACACCAGAGGCCGATCGTCTGGACCGCGCGGTCGGTCCCGGCCCTGAAGCTGACCGCCGGCCGGCCCGGAAGCCGACCGGGCAGGAATTCGAGGTCCGGGACGTCTGCCAGCGCCAGCCAGCGGCGGCCGAGGGATGAGCCGTCGGACAGGGCGAAGCGCTCGCGCCGCAACTCTTGCCAGCCGACGCCCACCGACCAGCGCTGCCCGCGCCAGAGCCGGATCGGCTTGCCCACGTAGCTCAGGATGGCCGCGGCGACCGACGTCCCGGCGGTCGCGCGGTTCGAGGCGCTGATCGCGATCTCGACCGCGCTGACCGCGTCCATCCCCTGCGCCAAACGCCGGGCGACGGCGCCGGACAGGGCCGGGACGCTCGACGCGCCGGCCAGGATCGCGACGCCGGCCGCTCGCGCGGGGGCGTCGAGCTCGCCGATGCCGGCCACGAACGCGCGGCCGTCCGCGAGATCGAGGTAAGGAATCGCCGCGGCGATGCAGGCCCGGGGCAGGTCGTAGCCGCTGCCCTGAAACGGGCCGGCGGCATCGATCACGAGGTCGGGACGGACGCGTTCCAGTACGGGCGCGACAGCCCCGTTGCGGTCGGCCAGGAGAGGGCGGCACGGAGGATGGGCCGCGCAGAACGCCTCGGCGCGCGCGAGGCGCCGGCCGGCGACGACCACCGCGTGACCGGCGGCCGCGAGGCGGCGCGACAGGCGCGCACCGAAGCCGCCATAGCCGCCGAAGACCAGGATCGTGCTCACGCCACGCCATCCTGCGCTGCCGGCTCAGCGTCCTGGAAGATCGCTTCCTGGCGGATCAGCTGCCCGAACCAGGGGTGGACGATGTCGAGGATGAAGCGGAAGGCGCCCGCCGTCGCGTCCGCGGCGGCATCGGCGTGTGTGACGGTGAGCGTACCGGGGGTGAGCCAGCCCGGCAGGTGCAGGCGGAGCCCGAGGCAATCGATGAAGTAGCGGTGGCTGCGAAACACCAGCGTTCCGTTCGCGACCGCGACGGTCAAGGTCATGCCGACGCCGGCGCCGACGTGCTCCTCGAGGCCGGTGGGGCCGGCGAAGCGCTTGGCCGAGTGGATCACCTGCGGGAAGCCGGAGGCGCGCGCGTACAGCCGCGTCCAGATCTGACCGCCCCCGTCCGGGTCCTCGGTGACGGTGACGACGCCGGCACGGCCGGTCCCGCGTTCCAGGGGGAGAGGGGCACCGACGAGGCGCGTCGCCTGCGCGACGAGCCAGCCGAGGCGGCTGACGCGCATCGCGGCGACGTGGCCGACATAGACCGCGCTCGCGCCCTGCGCGAGGCGCTTACCGAAGCGTCGGCGCACCGCCGGCGACAGGCTCACCCATTCGCGTTCCGGGATCAGCGTCCTGAAGCGCAGGTCGAGGAGGTCGCCCGGTCCGTCGAACGACCGGGCGGGGCGTGTTTCGCGGGACGGCCCCGCATCGGCTCGACGGACGCTTCCCATCGCGGTCACTTGGGCTCCTCGATCGTTCGGGCTGTCCGAGCACGTCCCCTGGGATCGTCACTCGGTCTTGGCCGGCAGGAACTTCACGATCCGGGCGCCCAGCCGGATCAGCTTGGCCAGCGTCCCGCGGGGCACGTTGAGCATCTGGCCGTACCAGCGCTCCATCGACTCGGTGAAGGCGAGCATCGCGTGCAGGCGCCGCTTGGCGACCGCCCCGAGCGCCGGGTCCGCGTCCGCCTCGGCGACGCAGGCGCGCAGGGCCGCGATGGCGGGATCGATCTCCCGCTCCTTGCGGCCGGCGGCGATGCGCGTGACCATCTCCCAGAGGTCGGTCTCGGCGACGAAGTGGTCGCGGCGCTCGCCCATCACCGGCACGCGGCGGATCAGGTTCCAGCCGAGCAACTCGCGCAGCGAGTTCGAGACGTTCGAGCGCGCGATGCCGAGCAGGCCGGCGATATCCTCGGCAGTGAGGGGACGCTCGGAGAGGTAGAGGAGCGCGTGGATCTGCGCGACGGAGCGGTTGACGCCCCACTGGCCGCCCAGGTCGCCCCAGTGCAGCACGAAGCGCTCGACCGCGGCGGGCAGGGGGCGCATTGTGTCTGTTATTTCTGTCATAACAGAAATAACAGACTGGATCGAAGCCGTTGTCAAGCGCACGGGACCCTGGGGAAGCCGGCGATCCGGCTCGGACCGGAGCCGCAGCCTCCGAGGCTCACGACACGATCGGCGCGCGACCGAACGCCCGCCGGTCGCGGCTCATGCGCGGTCGTTGAGCGCCATGCGCGTGTCGGCCAGCTCCGTCACCGTCTCACGACCCTGTCGCGCTTGGCGGACCGCCTCCGCGGCGAGGGCGCGGCCGGGCATTCGGCAGCCATGTCGTCCCGCTCGGGCGGTGTCAGGTCGTCCGCAACTCTCAGCGACGCCAGCGCGGTGACCTTCGGCGGTCGCGCGTCAGGCGGTCGACGGTGAATTCCGCGGCAATGCCGATGACGGCACCCGTCAGCACGTCGGCGGGGAAGTGGGCCCCACGCAGAACCTGTGCCGCGACAACGCCGGCGGCAGCGGCGTAAGCTGGTCCCTTGATCTCCGGATAGGCGCGAGCGGCGGCGCACGCGACGGCGGTGCTCAGGGCGGAATGACCCGATGGGAAGGATTGCCATGGACCGACGCCCGTTCCCGGCCATCCCCGTACGTAGAACCCCTCCTCCATGAGGACGTTCGGGCGGGTCCGATGCACAGTCCGCTTCAAGCTGGTCTTGACGACACCGGCCAGGACACCGGCTTGCAGCATATGCCGTCCCGCTTCCGCCATTCGGCGATCGCGCACCATAAGCCCCAGGACGAGGGTGCCAGCAGACAGCGAGAGCAGGGATTTCCAGCTCCCGATCTCGCTCGCCAGCCCCACAGTTCGAACGAGAGGGTGATCTTTCGCGCGCGCCAGCCCGAGGCCGAGGGCAACATCGGCCGCCTCGAACCGGTTGGCCGTGTCGACAGCTCTGAAGTCGGACCGTCTGTTCGGGGATCGCGCAAGCATGGCCTTAAACGCGCACAATGGGCGTTCGTTCGCACGCGCCTTCCGCTGGGCAAGGTCCTCGCGAACGGCACACTTCACCGAACCCGCGTCCGATCAGGAATGCGCGCTGCGTCCGCGAACTCCCAGGCCAGACGGGAGTTGCCGAACGCAACCAAAGGGCGAAACTCCATGCATCAGCGCTGGCCGAGCCGGTTGTGGATCGTGCGACATGGTGAGAGCGCCGGCAACGTCGCGGCGGATGCCGCGCACGGCGCGAGCCTCGCGCGGATCGACATCGCCGAGCGCGACGTTGATGTTCCCCTCAGCGCGCGCGGTGAGCGCCAAGCCGATACCGTCGGGGCCTGGTTTGCGGATCGGCCGGCCGAGGATCGCCCCGAGGTCGTGCTAACCTCGCCTTACCTTCGTGCTCGGCAGACCTCGGAGCGCATCCGCGCCGCGGGCGGTCTGACAAGCGACACGGCGGACCACTCCGTGGACGAGCGACTGCGCGAAAGGGAACTCGGGATCCTGGACAGGCTGACACGGGCCGGTGTCGAGCAGTTGCATCCCGATCAGGCCGCCATGCGCCGACGCCTCGGCAAGTTCTATCATCGGCCACCCTCCGGCGAGAGCTGGTGCGACGTGATCCTGCGCCTCAGGAGCGCGCTGGACACCATCTCCCTGCACCACGGCGAGCGGCGGGTTCTCATCGTGGCGCATCAGGTCGTCGTCCTCTGCCTGCGCTATCTGATCGAGGATATGACCGAAGCGCAGATCCTGGCGATCGACGCCGAGGGCGACGTCGCAAACTGCTCGGTGACGGAGTACGCCTTTCGCCCGTCCGACCACGGCACCGGCAAGCTCGCGCTGGAGCGCTACAACTTCGTCGCCCCCATCGCCGAAGGCGGCGCGACGGTGACCTCCGAGCCCGACGCGAACGTGGCGGCCCGATGATCCAGCAGATACTCACACCCGGCCTGCTCCGGGAGCGCCCGCTCCCGGTACCCGAGGAAGGCAGCAAAGAGGCGCGCGGCAGCGCGTTCGTCATCGGCGGCTCGGCGTCGGTTCCGGGCGCGGCTCTGCTTGCCGGTGTTGCCGCCCTGCGCGCGGGCGCCGGCAAACTGAAGATCGCCACCGTCCAGAGCGCCGCTACCGGAATGGGGCTGATGGTACCGGAGGCGATGGTTGTCGGATTGCCGGAAGCAGCGGATGGCGGCGTGAATGCGAAGCGGGCATCTGACGACCTGCTGCAGATGGCCGGCGGCTGCGGAGCTGTCCTGATCGGGCCCGGCATGATCGGCGACGAACCCACCACGTCGCTCACGGTCCGGTTGCTCGGCGCGGAGGGATCCTCGTCCTTCGTTCTCGACGCGGCTGCAGTGTGCGGGCTGGCGGCCCGTGCCGAGGAGGTCAAGGCGAGCGGCAAGCGCGCGGTGATCACGCCCCATGCCGGCGAGATGGCGCAGCTTCTGGACCGGAGCCGGGACGAGGTCGAGGTCGACCCCCTCAACGCGGCCCGCGCGGCCGCCGACCTGCTCGGGGCGGTAGTGGTGATGAAGGGGGCCACGACGTGGATCGTGGACCCGCAGGGCGGGCACTGGCTCTACGAGGGAGGCGGCGTCGGCTTGGCGACTTCGGGTTCGGGTGACGTTCTCGCCGGCCTGGTCGTCGGACTCCTTGCCCGCGGGGTCGATCCGGTCACCGCCGCGCTGTGGGGCGTGTTCCTGCACGGTGAGGCTGGCCGGCGCTTGTCCAGCACGATCGGCCCGGTAGGATTTCTCGCCCGAGAGATCTCGGGCGTCGTGCCCGGATTGATGCGCGAGACGATGGGCTCGATGTCCTGAACGGGCCCCGCGGTCATCCGGCGGATCGTTGCGTCCATATGTTCAGCCCATTATTGGTTAATTCCGAACCATTGCTCTGAGGCAACTTTGGCTCAGCGCCGCGTCCGATAGAAAATAGACAAATTTGGAGGGAAAACACGATCGGCGCCTGCCTTCAACTGGTTCCTCAAGGGATTTTGCCCGGTGGCACATGACTTGAGCGGACTTGTGAAGGGGCATCTCTCGACATCGATCCGAATACAGGGCTACCACTGGGAGGATTGTCGCCCCAGCGGCGATGGCCCGACTGCCGATGCTGTGCTGGCGCCCTGTGCGCAGGCCGTCGAGCACTACGAGATTGCCCGCGACGGCACCCTGAAACCTGCGCCACGCAATTCCACCACAAGGATGCGGCTAAGCTTCTCGACGAGACGCTGCAGGAACAGAAGAATAGCGGTCAGTCGCTTCCGGAGAACCGCGGTGAAGGGTGGGGGAGCTACAGGGCGAACGTAAGCGGCCCTGAACACCCTGGCACGGTCCTTCGCGGGCCAGCGTTCCGGAGCGCGACGGGTCGTCGTTCACATGGGCCCGAGATGGGTGCGGACCGATCTCGGTGGCCGTCGCGCAATCTTTGACGTCGAAACCAGTGGCCTTGGAATGGTCGCCGTCATCGAAGCCCGAGTTGGCCAGCGCGGATGCGCGTTCCTCGACGACACCGGCTCGACGGAGCCGTGGTCGCCAGCGGGTGCCGCGTGGTCCGGACACGGCGGCCACATTCATCGGGGCTCATCTCTGGGGGCTCCGGGAGCTGGACGCTTCCGTTACCTGCACGTCCGGCGCGCTGAGCGGCCGATGTTCGCGCAGGGAATGGCACGAGGCGGATCCAGCGCTCAATGCGCCTGCGATCGCTCCGATGCGGCCGACGAGCGCTTCTTCCTTTTGCGCTTGCTCACTTTCAAAACCACGTCCGCGTTGTCCTCCGCAATGCGCTCAGCCAGCGCGAAGTCGTGAAGCTCCGCGGTCGCGCCTTCCGCAGTGGCCGGCGCTTCTGTCACGGCGTGAAACGCGGCGCGAACGATCTCCTTCTTGCTCGCCTCCGGATGTCGTTCACGGATGGCGGACCGGATCGCCTTAGGCTTCATGCCTGGCGCCGCGATCTTCCTGAGCGTGTCTGCGATCTCCCTGATCGATGCCATACCGCTACCTTCACCTCACCCGTTCGGCCGGCTCACAAACCCGTCAGACGATGGGACGTTCCGATGCCACGGCCACACCGGCGGTTCCTGCGCGCGACGCGTCGTTCCCGCGGACGTGAGCTCGCACCGAACCGCCGCGTTCCTCCTCGGACCGGAACGCATCGGGGGACGCCCGCGACGCGGGGCGCCTGTCGTCCGACGCCCTGTGTGAGCGAGCACGCGGGCCGCGTTCACCTCAATAGCGGGTGATGGCACGCAGGCCGAACACCGCGGCGCCGCGCACCCGCTTGCCGTCGGGATCGCGAGGATTGGCGATCCCGCCACCCGGATGGGCGACGTACTGCACCGTCGGCTGCAGGGCGATGCCGGGAGCGAGCACGGCCTGATAGGTCGCTTCGAGCAAGATCTCGGCGCTCCGGCGGGGTGCGGGTGTCATGCTCTGGAGGGCGGCGATCGCATCGAGCCGCCGTGCCGCCGGGGAAATGCGGGTGATGCCGACGGCGAGGCCGAGCGTGTCGTCAGACCGGCCGGGGATCAGGCCGCGATAGGCGATGCCACCGTCGATGTAGAGATCCACGAGATTGCGGTCCCCCGGCGAGGCTGAGGCACGCAGGAAGACGCTGGCGCCGTCGTTGGGATCATCCGGCTCCTGGTAGATCGTCTGGTCGATGAGCCCGTAGATGCCTGAATTGCCCGAGACCCTCCGGTCGAGGCCACTGATCGGATCCGGCGTGAGGGCGTCGACGCGGCCGAAGCGGTGCCAACCTCCCAGCGTGACGGTGCCCGGCCGGCCTTCGGAACCCGGACGGGTGTTGTAGGCGTAGGCGACCTCCGCGATGACAAGCGGTGGGCCGGAGACGGGGAAGCGGATACCGTTCGGATTGCGGCGCTGCGGGTCTATCCCCGAGCGGGGATGGCCACCGCCGGGCGTGCCGTCGATCACGCTCGCCTGGAACGAGAGATCCGGCGTGGGCACGTACTTCAGGCGGACGGTCGGCGCGGAGAGCGGATAGGCCGGCCCTCCATCCACCATGTTCGCGGCGAAGATCTCCGGCCAGCCGAAGGTGCCGTTGGTGAACAGGATGCTGGTCTGGCTGACCATGTACTCGGTGTCGGCGGAGAGCTGGCCGACACGGAGGAACAGCCTGTCGTCGAACAGGCTCTGCTCCAGCCACAGCTCCGAGAGCCGCGACGCCGGCAGGGCTTCGATCTCGCTGACCGTCATGAGGTTGCCGACGCGGGTGCGGGAGGCTCCGCTCCCCTGGATCTGGTAGACGGTGGCGTGGGCCGTGGCTCCCTTCCACCCGGCGACAGTGTCGAGGTCGACATCGACGTCGAGATCGAGCAGCGTCAGACCCGTGGAGCCCCGCCGCAGGCCGCCGCGCAGGTTGCGGTAGGTCTCGGCCACAGTGATCAGGCCGAAGGTGATCCCGCGGCTCTCCAGGAAGGCGCGGTACCCGCCGGGATCGCCGGCAGCCCCGAGCAGGGGCTGGAACGAGGTCGTGACCTCCGCCGCGCGACCGGCCGAGAACACGGGCTGAGCGACCGAGGTCTGCGGATCGCCGCCTGCGCCGGAAGGTGAACCGATGGCGAGGCCCTCCGCGGCGACCCGCGCGGCCGTCGCCAGCGGATCCGCGGCCGGCTCGGCCGTAGCGGGGCTGACCGGTGCGGTGAGAACGAGCGCGATGCCGGCGATTGCGCAGATGACAGAGCGCACAAGGACCTCAGGAGACATCGGGCTCGTCGAACGAAGGCATAGCCCCGTGACCATTCGACGACGGCGGTGACGAGTCCTCGCCGCGAATTGATGGGACAGACTCGGCGCTGGTTCTGGCTGGTGCAACCGCAAGTCGCTACGTTCGGCTGCATCACTGGAGGTCCTCCACCGTGCGTACGCTCGCTCTCGCCTCGGCCCTCGTCCTCGCCTGCACGGTGTCCGTCCGAGCTCAAGCCCCCGCACCCTCGGCGGCTCAGACCGCTCAGCGGGATCGGATGAAATCCTGCAACGTGGACGCTGGGACGCAACGGCTGTCGGGCGCCGCTCGCAAGAGCTTCATGGCGGATTGCCTCGCGGGAAAGAGCGCCGCGCCGGCCAAGGAGCTGACGCCGCAACAGGCGAAGATGAAGAACTGCAACGCAGATGCGTCGGCCAAGAGCCTCAAGGGTACCGAACGCAAAGCGTTCATGAGCACGTGCCTCAAAGGTTAGTCGCCTGCGGCCACACCGCTTCCGCGTTCGGCGTCTGAACGATGTCAGGGCTGCGTGAGACGGCCGCTTTTCGAGATGCCGACATCCACGCAGAACGTCTCCTTGACCCTGAACTAACTTTGAACTCGGACCCCCGCACAGGGGCAGGTCAGGCAACCCGGTGAGCTTCTCCGGGTCCGTACGCGTCGATCGACTGTTCTCCTCGACCGAGAGCACCCGCGCGGCGGGTGCCCTGGTCACCTTCGAGCCGGGCGCTCGCACGGCCTGGCACACGCACCCGCTCGACCAGTCCCTGATTGTCACCGCCGGCGTCGGCTGGGTTCAGGAACGCGGCGGCCAGAAGCGGGAGATCCGTCCCGGCGAGTGGTGTGGATCCCGCCGAGCGTCGAGCACTGGCACAACGCGACCGCGACCGACGGCATGAGCCACATCGCCATCCAGGAGGCCGTCGATGGCAAGGTGGTCGATTGGCTCGAACGGGTCGAGTACGGGCAGTACCGGGACTGATGCCTGTCCAGCCTCAGCCGGTCGGGCAGACCAGTTACCCGGCCAGCTCGATCTCGCCGTCAACGCGCCGTGGCGAGTTCAGGCACGAGGTGGTTGATCACGCTGCAGTTCACCGGCGTCCAGACGTCCGATGTCTCCCGGCAGGCGAACCCGGCGCTCGGCCGTCCGCACCTGACACTCCGCTCATGCTCGCGCTGTTCGAACGGTCTGCCGCGGCGCCATCCAGTCCCCGAACGAGCAAGCTCAACGCCAGAAGGACGAGAAGAACGCCGGCGGCCTTGTTCATCTGGTTTAGAACCTGGCTGGTCACACAGCGCCGGAACAGGGACACTGCGGTGTTGAGCACCACCCACCAGCCGAACGAGCCGAAGAAGACGCCAGCCGCCAGAACCGGGAATGGTGCGGTCCCGCGCTCGAGGAATGCCGGCATCGCGGCCAGGAACAGCACGGGGGTGACTGGATTCGCCACGGCCAGCACGACCGCACTTCCGTAGCTCACCGCCAGGGTGTCGCGGCACTCACTGCGCTCATGCAGCACCGAGACGCTGATAAGCACCCGGACCGCGAGGGCGAGTAGCACTGCCCCTGAGATCAGGGAGAGCACGGCTCCGTTCGACCACACCTCCGCTAGGTCCGCGCCCCAGCGCATTATGAGACTTCCGTATGTCAGATGCACGGTGGCGACACCGAGCCCGGTAGCGAGGCCGGTAGATAAGCCCCCTGACAGTGTTCGCTGAACGCAGAGTAAGCTCGTCGGCCCGATCGGCGCGGCGATGGACAGACCAAGACTCGCGCCGGTGAGCAGAGCCGTGGCGATGACGTTCATGACACCGAGACTTCACCTAGTCGTCTTCCGCGCGTTCGAGGGGCGAGGCAGCCGCCCGGGACCCCGCCGCCGCCTTGTCGGTGCCCGGGCACCCAATGTGATCGCGCTCCACGGCCGAAGAAGCTTGGGCACACGCGATGTCCGGCATGTCGTTCAGCTCGTCGGCCCGGGCACCCGTGCAGAACAAGACGACCACGACGGTGGTGACGATTGTTTTCATGGCTGTTCCTCCCTTGCGTTGACACACTAGGGATAGCTGGAACCCTATCATCCTCTGTTCGGCGGATGGCGCCGCCGGCGCTGCGCCAAGCTCGCCGCCTGCGTCCCAGCCGAGCGAGAAAGCACAGTGGCTCCAAGTGTTTACGCCGCGGCGCCGTTGATCCGGGAGGCTCTGTCGTCGCCGCGTCTCCGGGGCTCTAGAACGGTGAATCCGTCGGAAACGCCCCCGGCGCGCCGTCCCTCGCAGACGGCATCATCTGTTTGAAGGATGCAGGTGTCGGTTTTGGACTGATATTGGTCTTATCGCGGTCAGAAAAATCGTCGCGGGACGTGCCAATGCGGGAAGCGCTTATCGACCGGATTTACGAGGCTGCGGGCACGCCGGAACTCTGGCCTGACGTCCTCCAGTCAATCGGCGATATGGCAAACTCGGACGGCGCTGTGCTTACGGTGCTGCCCCCCGCTGGGATGTCCCGCTGGATTGCCTCATCGGCCCTGGCGCAGCGCCTCAGTCTTCATAGCGGCCCGACCGCCGGACGCAGCAGCGGTCGCATGGCGCCATGGCGCACCGACGCCCATACGGGTTTCGTGCGCGACGTCGACCTCGTGCCGGCCTCCTACGAGGGCTGGACCCGCGAAGGCGACAGGCCGTTCTGGCAGGTGGGCACAACGATCCCCCTCTCGACAGGCGACATCGCGATCGTCACCGCCGAACGGCGGGCTCAAACCGGCCCCCATGAGGCCTCCGTCCTACCCGGACTCGACGCCTTGCGGCCCCACCTCGTGCGTGCTTGCCAACTCAGCGCCCAGTTCAGCTGCGAGCGCGGCCGCGTCACGACCACGACGCTCAGCCAGATCGGGCTCCCCGCCGCCGTTCTGTCGGCTTCGGGTCGGGTGCTGACCATGAATGCCCGTCTGCAGGAGCGGGAGGAGATCCTGCCCGCGGGCCAGCACGGCGGCCAGTTATTCAAGAGCCTGATCAACAGCAAGCTGTTGCAGGACGCGATCGGCAACGTCGTTGGCGGCCGGTGCGCGGCGCAGACAATGCCGGTGCGCAGCTATTCTGATCACCGTCCTCAGATCGCTCATATCATGCGCCTGAAGCAGCGCCCCGGCGACGTCTTCGGTGCCTCGGCGGTGCTCCTCGTTCTCGTGCATGTCGGCGCGCGGGCAGTTCCAGACGACGGCCTGCTGAACATGCTGTTCGACCTGACCCCGGCGGAGGCGCGGTTGCTCCAGGCGCTCGCCGGAGGCTTACGTCTGCAGAGCTACGCCGAGAGCGTTGGCGTCCAGACAAGCACCGTCCGCACCCAACTCAACTCGATCTTCAACAAGACCGGGACGAAGCGGCAGGCCGAATTGCTGAGTATCGTCACGTCGCTCGCGCTCTTCAGTGGGCAGACGACGAAGTGCCTCGGTGCGGCGTGAGTCACATTTCGACGTCGTTGAGGAAGGCGGCCAACACCTGCGCGGTTGGAAAGGCTTCGAAGGCCCCGAACTGGCAGGCCGTCAGCGCACCGCAGGCCGCAGCCTGCCGCAGGGTCGCGTCGAGGGGCTCTCCTGCGAGTAGGCCCGCGATCAGCCCGGCCGTGAAAGCGTCCCCTGCGCCGACCGTATCGACCGCCGTGACCACGAAGGCCGGCTGGCGTAGGGGGGGCAGTCCAGCCCGGAACGCCATCGCGCCACGCTCTCCCAGGGTCACCACCAGCAGTTTGAGGCCGCCGGAGAGCAGGGCGGCAATGGCCGGCGTCGCGGCCGTGGCGTCAGAGATGGCGTCGGGGGCTCCGAGGCCGAGGCCGGCGGCCTCGACCGCATTGACGACAAGGATCGCGGTATCGGCCAGGATTGCCGGGTCGATGGGGCGCATCGGGGACGGATTCAGCAGAGTGGGGATGCCCGACATCCGAGCGAGAGCGAAGGCCGCTCGGATGGAGACGTCCGGCGATTCGAACGTCGCCGCCACGAGGTCCGCTCGCCCGAGACGGGCGGCGACGGCTCGGACGTCCTCCGCACCGAGGGCGAGGTTGGCCCCGAGGCAGACCGCTAGACAGTTCTCGCCGGCGGAGTCGACGAACGCGACGCCGGCGCCCGTCGAGCCGGCATGCGGCACCAGCATATCCTCGGAGAATCCGACCTGCGCGAAGGTGGCGCGGACCATGGGGGAGAACACGTCCGTGCCGACGGCGAAAAGTCCGTCCACCGTGATGCCGAGCTGGTGCGTAGCGAGCGCGAGGTTGAAGCCCTTGCCGCCAGGTTCGGCCAGGAAGGCCAAGCCATCGAGGGACTCGCCCGCCTGCGGCAGCCGCGCGACCTTGACCGAGCAGGCAATCACAAAGCTTCCAATGACGAAGAGGCGCATGGAGCGCTCCGAACCTGTACAATGTAAGCATCTGTACCGGAGGTCGATCGGACGTGCGCCCCAAAAATCGGACGATAAAGGGTGTGGTTGAGGCGGACCTCGTGGAAGGCGAGCGTCCCTCGGTGCTCTCTCTCCTCCGCCTGCGCGCCGACACGGCGATGCCGCTGTACCGGCAGATCGAGGGCCAGCTACGCGAACTCATCCTGTCGGGCTCGCTGCCACCGGGCGTCACTTTGCCGGCCGAGCGCCAACTCGCCGACGGCCTCGGAGTCAGCCGCGTCACGGTCCAACGCGCCTATGCTGAGCTCAGCGACAACGAGCTGCTCGTACCGCGCGGGCGCTACGGCTTCCTCGTGCGCCGTCCCCCCGAGCCCGTGCGCCCGGGTATGGACCGGCTGAAGGGCTTCACGGAGGAGATGCGGGAGCTGGGGAAGATCCCATCCTCGCGCATCCTCGATCGGGCGGTCACCGAGGACCGCTCGATCGCATCGATCTTCGGCCTGCCCTCGACGGCCCCGTTCCTGCGTCTGACGCGTGTTCGCTCCGGCGACGGTGTGCCGATGTCGCGCGAGGTCGCCTGGTACAACATCCGCGCCGTGCCCGCCCTCGAGACCGGCGACCTCTCCGGTTCCGTCTACGCCTTCCTGAACGAGCACCCGGGCGGCCGTCTTGTGCGCTGCGAGCAGACGGTGGAGGCGACCATGCCGACGGCGGACGAGTGCGAGACCTTTGCCTTCGAGCAGCCCCTCCCGTGCCTGCTGATCAAGCGCCACAGCTACAACCAGGACTCGGTGATGATCGAGTACGTGGAAGGCCTGTTCCGAGGCGATGCCTATCGCTATCGGCTCAATCTGCGGGCGTAGTATCCCTGACTCACCGGACTGGTCCAAGCTGAGCGCGAGTTTTCGGGCGCCCTGAACCCTCTAGGAGCGTGGATGGCTCGCGCGTTGCAAGTGGCGAATCGAGCTTCTGACGCGTTGGCCGTGTGCAGTCTTGTGTCCGGCCTGTTGATACAGTCGTTCACGTTGAGTGCCGGCCCTGATGATATCCGCGAACTGGGTTCCCACTCTGCTTTGCGGGCTATGACGCCCTGGACGTTCGGCGGGATGTCCCAGCTCCCGGTCTGTCCGGTTCGCCATCAACTCTCATCGTCCTCGCAACGTGAAAAAGTCTCCTCTGCGCGCTGTCGGGCGGCCGTAGCCGCTGGTGCGCGGTAGGCGCCGCCGCGGGTCATGATCGCCCAGGCGACCCGCGCCGTGCGATCGGCCGCCGCGACAGTCACCGCGCGCACCGGCTCGCGCTGCAGCAGCGCCGGCAGCCGCGGGTCGACCGAGGTCAGCATTGCCTTCGCGCCGGATCAGGGAGGTCATGCCGACTACGAGCAGGCGGCGCAGGGAGCGGTCGCCCATGCGCGAGATCCGACCCAGTCGCTCCTTGCCGCCGCTGCAGTTCTGCAGAGGTGTCAGGCCCGGCAGGGCCGCGAACTGCCGACCGGAGCGGAAGCGCTCGGGCTCGCTCACCGAGGCGGCCAGCGCCGTCGCCGAGACGATGCCGACACCGGGGATCGTCGCCAAGCATCGCGGCAGCTTGGCGAAGAACGGCACGACCTGCGCCCGCCTCGAGGCTCTGCGAGCGACGACATTCCCAACTGCATCGACGGCATGAACTCGGAAGACGCTCTTGGCCAGATCGATGCCGGCGGTAGTGATCTCCATGGGAGTGGCTCCTGCATCTGCATGGCCGCTTCTTCGACAGCGACCACATCTCGGCACTCAGATGCCCTCAGTTGGAGCGGGAGCCATCCACCCCATCTGCTTCGGTTCAGGAGGCTGTCAGCCCGTTCTACGAGGGAGACGCCCCCTTCGTACAAGCCGGACTGTGGCGGTCCCACTGGTCCGCCCGGGCCTCGTGAAAGGTTGAGTTGCCTTACGCTCGATTAAACCTTCTTGTTGTACCGCAGGACAGCCTCATGGCGTCAACGAGGTCGATTGTGCTGCAGGGGAACACGTCGAACGCGCAGCGCGAGGCGCTTCGCCAACAGGCGCTGACCGAGATTGCTCTCCTCGACACGCCGCCAGAGCGAGAGTTCGACGCGCTCGCCCAGCTCGCACAGCGCATGCTCGGTACAGGCATGTCGTCGATCACTCTGATCGACCCGGAACGCCAGTGGTTCAAGGCGCGGTGCGGCCCTTTGGCAGCCGAGACTCCGCGTGCGCAGGCCTTTTGCCCCGTCGTGTTCGAGACCGAAGAGCCGCTCACCGTGGCGGACGCGAGACTCGACCCCCGGTTCGCCGCGAGTCCTTTTGTCACGAGCGCTCCGAAGATCCGCTACTACGCCGGTGTGCCAGTTCGCGTCCGGCGCTCCGATGGCGACGCGATCACGATCGGTACGCTCTGCGTCCTCGACGAGCAGCCCCGCGAGCCGACGTCTACCGACCTCGAGGTGCTCGCCGAGTTGGCCTGCATCGCGGAGGCCCTGATCGAGGCTCGTGCCGTGGCCCTACGCGCTGCTGAAGCGGCCGAGGAGCGCCGTCTGGCCGTGGACGGCTTGGAGCGCGAACGCCGGCAGTTCAAGCAGGCGGAGCGCATGGCCGACATGGGATCGTACCGCTACGATATCGAGAAGCAGACAACCTCATGGTCGGACGGCGTGTTCGCCATTCATGAACTGCCGGTCAGCAGCGGTGTGCCGACTGGCGAGATCATGAACTTCTTTCCGGAGACCGATCGTGCCCTGTTCCGCGCGGCCGTCGGGCGCGTGCTGGATACGGGCGAGCCGTTCGAGATGGACGCCGACTTCGTGACAGCCAAGGGCAATGCCCGTCGCGTGCGATGCTCCTGCGAGATCGAGCTGGTCAAAGGCAGGCCCGTCGCCCTCATCGGCCTGATCCAGGATATCACCGAGCGGCACGGCTTAGAGAAGCGTCTCCGCCATCAGGCCCGCACCGATGACCTGACACAACTGGCCAATAGGGCCGAGTTTCATCGTGTCCTCGACGGACGGCTGCGTGAGGCGCGCTCTTCGGACGTCGACGTGGCTGTCCTCGTGATCGACCTCGACGGCTTCAAGAGCGTGAACGATCGCCTCGGGCATGCTACCGGCGACGACGTTCTGCGCCGCGTGGCCGAGCGGTTGCGTGCACCTTGCTACGCCGGCTGCTTTCCGGCGCGGCTGGGTGGCGACGAGTTCGCGATCCTGGCACCTGCCGCGTGCGACAGGGCGCACCTGACTGCGATGGTGCAGCGTCTCTTGCACGACCTCGAGATCGTCGTGGACGGCCAGGGTCAGATCGCGCGGGTGACGGGAACGATCGGCCTCGCGTGGTCGCGAGAGGCTGGACAAGATCGAGACTTGCTCCTGCGCCACGCTGATGCGGCACTCTACGCCGCGAAGCGTAGGCAGAAGGGAACGGCTCAAGCCTACTCGACCGATCCGGATCAGCGTGCCGCGCAGATTCACGGCGCGTCCGCTCTCGAGCTGGCCCCCAACCGACGCCTATGACTTCGGTGGGTCGGTGTCGGACTGGCCGCTCGGGGTGGATCTTAGCCGACCCGCTTTCGGGCAGCGACGCGTGGAATGGGCAAGGTTCCCGTGCTCGCTTCCAACCCTTCGCAAGAGCTCAGAATGTCCGGCCACATGCTTCCCGGCCGAGCACGCTTGACGAGCCTATGAGCTATAACATCTCCTTTGGTGCAGCCTGGTGCTCCAAACCTTGAGCTTTGTCGAAGGACCGACGGGCGTCGACGATCAAGGGCCAATGCTCCCGTATCCAACCTGTAAAGCCTTCCAAAGCCGGTAGCAGGCTCGTGCCCATGGGCGTCAGTTCATACTCGACGCGCGGCGGGACCTCGGGGAAGTAGTGCCGCACGAGAAGGCCGTCTCTTTCCATGTTCCGGAGGGTCACGGTCAGCATGCGCTGCGTGATGCCCTCGATGCCATTCTTGATGGCCGAGAAGCGCAGCCGATGGCCGGGAACGATGCTCAGCAGCAACAGCGTCAGGATCGTCCACTTGTCACCCATCCGAGACAGTACGTCGTGCGGTGCGCAGGGTTTCAGTCGTGGACCTTGCTCTGTCTCCTCATAGTCGCGGCCGTACAGCGTCTTGGCCATGGGTACCCTCCGTGTGCCTGACGCACACCTGCGTGCCGTCTTTCGCGAAAACCTTAGCGGTATACATGGGTAACCATTGCGCTGCGAGATGGTCGGAAGAATGCTGCTGTACCAGTTCCGAAAGGGCACGAACCCGCGCCGGGTCATCATCTACTTGGCGGAGAAGGGGATCGATGTCCCGCGCTACGAGCTCGATTACGAGAATGACGAGCATCGCTCGCCGAGTTACCTGAACGTCAATCCATCCGGCCGGGCGCCGACCCTGGTGACCGACAGCGGCCTTGCGATCACGGACTCCGCTGCCATCGTCGAGTACCTGGAAGAGTGCCACCCGGACAGGCCGATGATTGGCACGGACCGAGCGTCGCGCGCGCGGGTCCGCTCTCTGGAGCGGCTCGGAAGCGACTTGGTCGCCCGTGGCCAGCTCTGGCTCTGGAACCGGACGGCCGCGTTTCCCGCGAAGGAGCCGAACCCCTCAAATGAGACCGCCGATCGGGCGCATCGCTACGTGTCGGAGCTGCTCGACGTTCTGGAGCGAGAGATCGAAGAGAACCAATTCCTGGCCGGAGACCGACCAACCGTGGCGGACTGCACCGCCTTCACGATCTTCCAGACAGCGCGCGAACGGTTCGACCTTCCTTTCGGTCAAGGGCATCCGCGACTGGACGCCTGGTATAAGCGCTTCCGGGCCCGGCCGAGCGCGGATTACTGAGTGGAAGCCGACATGCCGCGCTCCTTCAAGGCGAGCCGCCTGACCTTCTGCATGCTGGTCTTCGCTGCCGTCTATCCGATCGTGACCGGATTGGCCTACCTGACACAGGCCGCCGCCCGCGACTGGGAGATCTGGCAGCGACACCTAGTCGTCGTTCCAATCATCGTGTGCGCGATGGTGTTCGTCATCATCCCGAACATCCAACGCCTGCTCGCTCACCTGTCCGAGCCCGCAAACCCGCCTTGCGCGCGCAGTCGCGAGGAGAACCGGGGAGGAACAGACGGCGGAGACGGCCCATGAGGAAGACTGCATGGGCCGACTTCCCGTTTGGGGCAGAGATCCAGTTCATCCCGCGAGAGACGTGAGCAGCCGGAACTGCCTGTTGCAGCATATCCGTTACCGGGAAGCTCTTGTGTCATCGAAGGCGTCCGAGTTGGGTCGATAGGGGCCGTCCGCTTTTCCGGGCGACCTTCTCCGAAGCGGACCGGCGGCTCTCGGCCAGACTGCGTCACGCCGGATCGTCAGCACACGCAGGACCAGACATTCGGCTTGGCGCCCATCACGACCATTCGGCGATCAACGCCGGTATCCCGGAAGCGGATCTGGTCTCACGTTGGATACTGCGCTTCAGATGTGCGTGCAGCATCGTAAGACCCCGTCGTGCGGAGGCGTGCGGCCGGGAGAGTCTGCGGCTATCCGTTCGGAGAACAGCTTCAGGCCAGCGGGCGCGGCTCGGTGCTCGGTTCCGATCCCGCAAGAGGCGGCCGGGACTTTTGCAAGAAGTTCAAGACGTCACGCGATTGATCAAGCCGCCTTTCTGGAGCTGCACGCTTGGCGGGCGGCCTCTGCAAGGGAGCAGAAGTCAGTTCGATGGCAGGAGAGGTCGCGTCCTTGGCCTCGAGAACACTGGCGCATCTGGGTCGCAGAAGGCGGTATGTCTGAGCGCCGTATGGATGCAGCCGATGGTCGCTCAAGCCCTCCCTTGAGAGCTCCCCCGTTTTAGGGATACTGGATACATAATGCTCGTTCGGGAGAGGGGTCAGATGGCACGACTGAACGTCAACGGCGTCGTGCGTGAGGTCGATGCCGAGCCCGATACGCCTCTCCTCTGGGTTATCCGCGAGCAGATCGGGTTGACCGGCACCAAATACGGCTGCGGTATCGCCCAATGCGGCGCCTGTACCGTGCACATCGACGGGGCGGCCGTCCGCTCCTGCTCCGTGCCGCTCTCGGCGATCGAGGCGGGGCAGAAAATCGTCACGATCGAGGGGCTGGCCCCGGATGCCCGCCATCCGGTCCAGCAAGCCTGGGCCGAGCTCGACGTGCCGCAATGCGGCTTCTGCCAGCCCGGGATGATCATGGCCTCGGCGGCGCTGCTGGCGCAGAACGCGCATCCGAGCGAGGAGCAGATCCGTCAGGAGATCACCAACATCTGTCGCTGCGGCACCTACAATCGCGTCCTCGCGGGCATCAAGATCGCCGCCGAGCGCGGCCAGTCCGGCTGACGGGGGGAGAGCAGATGAGCGAATCCAAGGCCTCCCCGCAGGCCGCCCGCCCCAGCCGCCGCACGCTGCTTGCCGGCGCCGGTCTGTTCACCCTCGGCTTCCACATCCCGTTCCCCGCACGGGCCGCAACCCTCGACGCGGCGCCCGCCGCGCCGGAGGTGAACGCCTGGGTCGTGGTGAAGCCGGACGAGACCGTGGTGATCAGGATCGCCCGTTCCGAGATGGGCCAGGGCACGCTCACCGGCCTCGCGCAGCTCGTCGCCGAGGAACTCGACTGCGACTGGGCCAGGGTCACCACCGAGTATCCGAGCCCGGGCCAGAACCTCGCCCGCAAGCGCGTCTGGGGCGACTACTCGACCGGCGGCAGCCGCGGCGTGCGCGATTCCCACGAGTACGTGCGAAGAGGCGGCGCCGCCGCCCGCACCATGCTGGTCGCCGCCGCCGCGAAGGGCTGGGGCGTACCCGCCGCCGAGTGCCGCGTCGAGCGGGGCGTGATCACCCACGGCCCCTCCGGCCGCAGCATCACTTACGGCGCCGTCGCCGCGGAGGCGGCCAGGATCGAGCCGCCGAAGGACGTGGTGCTCAAGGATCCGAAGGACTGGACCATCGCGGGCAAGCCGCTGAAGCGGCTCGACACCCTGCCCAAGCTCGACGGCAGCCAGGTCTACGGGATCGATCTCAAGCTGCCCGGCATGCTCAACGCCGCGATCCGCGACTGCCCAGTCACCGGCGGCAGCGTGAAGAGCTTCGACGCCGCGGCGGTGTCGGGCATGCCCGGCGTAAAACGAGTCATCCAGGTCGGCGACAGCGCGGTCGCGGTGGTGGCCGACACGTTCTGGCGCGCCAAGACCGCCCTCGACGCCCTCCCGATCGTCTGGGACGAGGGACCGAACGCGCAGGTTTCCAGCGAGACCATCGCGTCGACCCTCCGCGAGGGGCTCGACGCCGAGCAGGCCTTCGTCGGCAACAAGGCCGGCGACGTGGCCGGCGCGCTGAAGGGCGCTGCCAAAGTGGTGGAGGCCGTCTACGGCGTGCCGTTCCAGAACCACGCCACGATGGAGCCGATGAACGCGACCGCGCTCTGGACGCCGGAGCGCTGCGAGGTCTGGACACCGACGCAGAACGGCGAGGCTGCACTGGCCGCGACGGCCGACGCCGCCGGGCTGCCGGCCACCTCCTGCGAGGTCTACAAGATCCATCTCGGCGGCGGCTTCGGCCGGCGGGGCGCCACGCACGACTGGGTGCGGCAGGTGGTGCTCATCGCGAGGGAGATGCCGGGCACGCCGGTCAAGCTGATCTGGACCCGCGAGGAGGACATGACGCATGGCCGGTACCACCCGGTCACCCAGTGCCGGATGCGCGCCGCCCTCGACGGGGACGGCAACCTGACCGGCCTGCACATGCGCATCTCCGGCCAGTCGATCCTGGCCGCCATAGCGCCACAACGCATGGTCGAGGGTCGCGACCCGGTCACTTTCCAAGGTCTCAACCCCGGAGGACCGGAGGCCGCGATCGGCTACACGATCCCGAACATCCTCGTCGATCACGCGATGCGCAACCCGCACATCCTGCCGGGCTTCTGGCGGGGCGTGAACCTGAACCCGAACGCCATCTATCTCGAATGCTTCATGGACGAGCTGGCCCACGCCGCCGGCCAGGACCCGCTGGCTTTCCGGCTGAAGCTGATGGACAAACACCCGAAGCACCGGGCCGTGCTGCGGGCGGTGGCCGACCGGATCGGCTGGGCCAACAAGCCGCCGGAGGGCATCTACCGCGGCATCTGCCAGACGATGGGGTTCGGCAGCTACGTGGCGGGCGCGGCCGAGGTCTCGGTCTCCGACCAGGGCGAACTGAAGATCCACCGTATCGTGGCGGCCACCGATCCCGGCCACGCGGTCAACCCGCAGCAGATCGACGCGCAGGTGGCGGGCTCCTTCGTGTACGGTCTCTCGGCCGCGCTTTACGGCGCCTGCACGGTCAAGGACGGGCGCATCGAGCAGACGAACTTCGACAGCTATCCCGTGATGCGAATGGACGCGATGCCGGCGGTCGAGGCCATCCTGATGCCGTCCGGCGGCTTCTGGGGGGGCGTCGGCGAGCCGACGATCGCGGTCGCCGCGCCGGCCGTGCTCAACGCGATCTTCGCGGCGACCGGCAAGCGCGTTCGCCAGCTGCCACTGAAGGACACGGATCTGCGCCGGGCATGAGGGCGATGACGCCGACGCTCGCGCTGCTCGCCGCCCTCGCGGGGGGAACGGGCGCGTGCGCCGCCGGGATGCGGCCGCCGCCCGGCGCCTCGTCCTGTACCGGCTGCCACGCCGAGGGCTCCGCGATGGGCGTGCTCGCGGGACGGCCGGAAGCCGAGATCGTCGGCGCGCTCGATGCCTTCCGAACCGGCGCGCGCCCGGCGACGATCATGAACCGCATCGCCAAGGGATTCGACGCGCGGGAGAGTCAGGCCATCGCCGCCTGGTTCGCGGCGCAGGGATCGCGGTGATGCGCGCTCCTCCCTCTCCGACCCGCCGCGCCCTGATCGGCGGAGCCGCGGCCGCCGCGCTGGCGCGCCCGGCCCTCGGTGGCACAGCTCCGCGCGTCGTGGTCGTGGGCGCCGGGTTCGGGGGTGCCACGGCGGCGCGCTGCCTCGCCGCGGGCGGCGTCGACGTGACCCTGATCGAGGCGGCCGAGCGCTATGTCGCCTGCACGGGCAGCAACGCGGTCGTCGTTGGCCTGCGCGGCATCGAGGCCCAGACCTTCGGTTACGAGGCCCTCGGCCGAGCTGGACTGCGCTTCGTGCAGGGGATGGCGGATGCGGTCGACCCGGTGGCGCGCCGGGTGACGCTCGGCGACGGCACAGTACTGACCTACGACCGCCTGATCCTCTCGCCGGGCATCGCGCTGCGCTTCGACGCGGTGCCGGGCTACGACGCGAAGGCCGCAGAGGTGATGCCCCATGCCTGGAAGGCCGGGGCGCAGACGGTGCTCCTCGCCCGCCAGCTCGAGGCCATGCCGGAGGGCGGCACGGTGGTCATCTCGGCGCCCGCCAACCCGTATCGCTGCCCGCCCGGCCCGTACGAGCGCGCGAGCCTGATCGCCCATTTCCTGAAGACCCGGAAGCCGAAGGCGAAGCTCGTCCTGCTCGACGCCAAGGACACGTTCTCGAAGCAGAAACTGTTCGAGGCGGCCTGGGCGAAACTGTACCCGGACGTGCTCGAATACGTGCCGCTCGCCTCGGGCGGTGCGGTCACGGACGTCGACGCCGCCGCGATGGTCGTTCGCACGGACTTCGCCGAGTACAGGGCCGATGTGGCGTGCATCATCCCGCCCCAGCGCGCCGGCCCCATCGCGGCGCAGGCCGGCTGCGCCGACCGCAGCGGCTGGTGCCCGATCGATCCGGTGACCTTCGAATCGCGCCTCGTGCCGGGCATCCATGTCATCGGCGACGCGGCGATCGCGGGGGCAATGCCGAAATCCGCCTTCTCGGCGAACGCGCAGGCCAAAGTCTGCGCGCAGGCGGTGATCGACCTGCTGGCCGGACGGGAGCCAGAGAGCCCGAAGCTCATCAACACCTGCTGGAGCCTCGTCGCACCGGGCAACGGCATCTCGATCGCGGGCGTCTTCCGCCCGACCGACGGTCTCCTGGCGGACGTTCCGGGAGCCGGCGGCATCAGCCCCCTCGACGCGCCCGACACGGTGCGCGCGCAGGAGGCGGCCTGCGGCGAGAGCTGGTACCGGACGATCACCCGGGACGTGTTCGGATGAGGGAAGGCCGCGTGGCCGCCATGCTCGTGCTGGCAGTCGCCGCCCCGCCGGCACGGGCCGGGGAGGGCCTTGTACCCATCACGATCGTCGGCGACGCCATCCCTGAGAGCCTGACGGGCGCGCCGGGCGATGCCGCGCGCGGCCGGGCCATCGTCGTGGACCGGACCCGCGGGCTCTGTCTTCTCTGCCATACCGGACCCTTCCCGGAGGAGCGGTTCCAGGGCAACCTCGCCCCGGATCTCGCGGACGTCGGCGGGCGGCTGAGCTCGGGGCAACTGCGCCTGCGGCTGGTGGACGGACGGGCCTTGAACCCGGAGACGATCATGCCACCCTATTACAGCCTGACAGGGCTCACCCGCGTGGGGCGGGCGTGGCAGGGACGCCCGATCCTGAGCGCGGCCGAGATCGAGGATATCGTCGCCTTCCTGGCGACGTTGCGCGGGGCTGGTCCCGAGGAAAGCCGATGAGCGGGCACAGGAGACGGAGCGCACGTTCGATGGACCGGCGCGGTGTGCTCGCCGGGGCTGTCGGCACCGCGCTCGCCGTCGCGCTGCGCCCCGCCGCCGCGGCGACGCTGCCGCGCACGGAAACGACCGAATCCGCCATCCGGCGCTTCGCGGGTGACAACCCGATCCGGCCGGGCCGGGTGACCCTCGACCTGCCGCCGCTGGTGGAGAACGGCAATACGGTGCCGCTGTCTGTCGCTGTCGAGAGCGCGATGACGCCCGAGGATCACGTGCGCCGGATCGGGGTGTTCAACGAGAGGAATCCGCAGCCGAACGTCGTCACGGTCCACCTGCGGCCGGGCGCCGGCCGCGCGCAGGTCTCGACACGCATCCGGCTCGCCGACACGCAGCGCATCACCGCCATCGCCGAGATGAGCGACGGGACTTACTGGTCTGCGAGCGCGGATGCCATCGTGACCCTCGCCGCCTGCCTGGAGGGCTGACCCCGATGGCCCGGACGCTGATCAACCTGCCGAAGACCGCAAAGCCCGGCGACACGATCACGATCAAGACCTTGATCTCGCACCCGATGGAGACGGGCTTCCGCCCCGGTGCCGACGGCCGGATCCTGCCGCGCAATATCGTGACGGACTTCGTCTGCCGCTTCGAGGACGAGGAGATCTTCCGGGCCGAGCTGTTTCCCGCTTCGGCGGCCAACCCCTACCTGACGTTCACCTGGATCGCGACGCGCAGCGGCCGCTTCAGCTTCACATGGCGCGGCGATGGCGGCTTCGATCAGACCGAGTCCGCGGCGATCACCGTGGCCTGAGACCGCCGTGCCGCGCCGCTCGGTCTCCCTGCTGCCGACGGCTCTCGTGGGGCTGCTCCTCTCCAGCCCTGTCGCGCGGTCGGAGCCGATCCCACCGGCCGAGCGACACTCGGGCTTCGACCAGATGAGCCCCGAGATCCAGGCGATGCAGCGGGACGACGGGGCCAATCCCGGCATGCTCGCGGTCGCGGACGGGGAGGATCTCTGGGCGAAGGCGCCTCCTTCCGGCCGGCCCGCCTGTGCCGGCTGCCACGGCGAGGCCTTGTCCACGATGCGGGGCGTCGCGACACGCTACCCCGCCTGGGACGCCCGGACCCAGAAACCCATCGACCTTCAGGCCCGGGTCAACACCTGCCGGGGCGAGCATCAGGGCTTAGAGCCTCTCGCCTACGAGAACCCCGACCTGTTGGCGCTCACGGCCTTCATCGCCGCGCAGTCCCGCGGGCTGCCGATGACCCCACCGGATGATGTCCGGCTCGATCCCGCACGGGCCGAAGGCCGTGCGCTCTTCGAGGCGCGTCAGGGTCAGCTCGGTCTGTCCTGCGCGGTCTGTCACGACGATCATTGGGGTCGCCGCCTCGGCGCGGCGGTGATCCCACAGGGACAGCCGACCGGCTATCCGCTCTACCGCCTCGAATGGCAGGGTCTCGGCTCATTACAGCGACGCCTGCGCAACTGCCTCACCGGCATGCGCGCCGAACCCTTCGGGTACGGGGCGCCGGAATACATCGCGCTCGAACTTTACCTCGCGACCCGGGCCGCCCCGCTGCCGCTTGAGACGCCGGCCGTGAGGCCCTGATCTTGGGGTGCCGCCTCCCAATCGCAACGCGCCTGCCGGTCGCCGATCCGCAAGGTCATCCGTGTGCCTGGCCCGAGAGATGCGCCAGTGGTGGCTTAAAGCCGCTGCGCTTAAACCGACTCGATCGCGCGCCTACATACGGGGATGCCCGTCCTCCTGGTGCTCGGCGCCGCCCTCCTGTTCGGCCTCGTGTTCGGCCCCCGGTGGTGGGTGCGCCGGGTGATGCAGCAACACGCCACCGATCGACCGGACTTGCCCGGGACCGGAGGTGAATTCGCCCGCCATCTGCTCGACTTGGCGAAGCTCGAGCACGTCCCCGTCGAGATTGCATCAGCCGACCACTACGATCCCGTCGCGAACGTCGTGCGCCTGTCGCCAGACAACCATGACGGCCGCTCGATCACGGCAGTTGCGGTTGCTGCGCACGAGGTCTCCCACGCGTTGCAGCACGCGGCTGGGGACAGGCTCCTCGCGGCGCGGGTGACCTTCGCCCAGGTCGTACGAGGCTTCGAGTTCGCCGCGGGCCTAGTGATGATGACCGCGCCCATCATACTTGCCGTCGTCAAGTCGCCGGCACTGCTCGCCCTACAGGTAGGAATCGGCATCGCGCTGCTGAGCGTTCGCCTCGTGTTTCACCTCTTGACGCTGCCCGTTGAACTCGACGCGAGCTTCCGCCGGGCTTTGCCCATCTTGGAAGCAGGTCGCTTCCTCGACGCTGACGATCTGGTCGGCGCCCGCACCGTACTGAGCGCCGCGGCCCTCACCTACGTGGCCTCGTCCCTCGTATCGCTCGTGAACATCGCCCGCTTCCGGCGACTCCTCCCGTTCTAAGTTATGCCGAGAGCGCGTCCGTCTTCTCTGGTCCGCTCAATTGCAAGCGGACTGTCTTCCATCGGCCAACGTCAGTCGCCTTGGTGGGCGCGGCCGAATGGCTGGGTTGGGCGGTTTCCTGCCCGTCTGCTTACGGTCGGCAAAGCATGGAAGCGGACCTCGTCGACATGCGCGCTCTTGATCAGTTCGGCAGGAGGCCTGCGTCCTGATAGCTCCGGACCAAAGAGTCGAACAGGTTTATATCTGAACGGCTTCGAGCAATGATCTGAGCTCCGGCTATAGCAGCATAGATCGCACGGGCTCTCGTCTCGCTATCCTTCGGCTTCGCGAGCTTTGCAGCAACTAGCTGCTCGCGTAGCCAAGCGGTGTTCACGTCGGCGAAAGCCTGTACCTCCTTCAAGACCTGCTCAGGCAACACATCATATTCCGTCGCCATGAAGCTGCTGAGGCACATGCGATTGTTGCGCTCTAGAGATAGGCGGAAAATGCGAGGGTATTGCCGCAACGCTTCCATCGGGCTCTGCGCATTCGTCGAGATAGCTTCAAGATCGCGGGCGATGTCCTCCCAATAGCGGCGCGCGACCGCCTCACCGAGGATCGCCTTGTTGGCGAAGTAGTAGTTGATGCTTGCGGCCTTGATGCCGACCGCTTCCGCCAGATCGCGGAAGTTGATGCCGCCATAGCCATAGGCCATCGCCGCTTCCCTTGCGGCCACGAGGATCGCCTCGCGCACATCCCTCTTCAACGTCGCTGCCATTTTCCAACCTCCATCTGTCATATGGCAGACAGGGGTTGACAGCGCAAGATAGAGGCCCTAGCTCCTTATCTGTCATCTGACAGACAGGCACGATCCTCAGAAAAGCGAGACGACGATGTCCGACAAGCTTAAGCTCTTCACCTCTCCCTCGGCCTTCCCGAACCCGCAGCGACTGCGGATCTTCATGCACGAGAAGGGCATCGCCGATCGCTTCGACGAGACGATCTACGACATGTCGCCGGTGGGCGAGCAGCGGGGTTGGAGGCACCTGAAGATGAACGCCTGGGGCGAGACGCCGACCCTCGCGCTCGCCGATGGTTCGTACCTCAGCGAGACCTCCGCCATCGCCCGCTATCTCGACGACACGTTCGAGGGCCGCAAGATCATGGGGGCGACGGCGCATGAGCGCGGTCTCGATCAGATGTGGGACAACCGGGTGTGGGTGCACATCCTCTACCCTATCGTCACCGCCTTCCACGTCCTGCACCAGGGATTGGGCCCGAAGCTCGAACTGACCAGCAACCCGGCTTGGGGCGAGCATTCTCGTAAGGTGGCACTGGCGCATGCCGGTCTCGTAGACCGACATCTCGCGGATGGCCGCGCTTGGCTGCTGGGTGGTGATCAGCCGACGTTCTCCGACATCACGTTGGCGACGGCGATTGCGTTCTCCAAGTTCCCCGTCAACGCCACCCCGCTCGATGAGCGGTTCGAGCATCTCGATGCCTTCTGGCGGCGCTGGCAGGCTCGACCGACCTTCATCGCCGCATATGCTGACCGTAGCAGCGGTGTGCCGGAGATCGACAATCGCACATGAGCGTTCGGCGGTCGGGCTGGCAACCGCCCGACCGCAATGCTGCTTTGAGCTACTTAGAGTGCCGTTCGACGATGGCTGCTTTTGGGATGCGACAGCGAAGGTCCCTACGACCGGCTTGGGTCGGTCGGAGGCTGTCCGCCTTTACAGCGGCCCTGCTCCGAAGCGGACAGACCAGTTACAGCCCAATCTACCCGCCTACTGGTCCCCAGTCTGAATGAGCGTGGCTTTCGCCGTCTTTCCAGAGCGGCCGACCTGAGAGTCCCACCCCGACATCGTGAGACCGGCGACGGCCTCGAGCTCCTCTCGGCTAGCGCCGTCGCGAGCCTGGAGCGACATGCCGTTCTGTACCGTGAGCACGAAGCGCGCGAGCGTAGGGACGTCCACGGAGGTGCTGAGTTCGGCCGTCGCGACCGCGCGATGAAGCCGCTCCTCAACCCTCCTGAGACCTTGGAACCGGGCCGCCCGCACCAATTCGCCAAGTTCAGCGTGTCCTTCGCTGCCGGCCATCGACAGCGTCACCATGCAACCAAGCGGTTCCTCGCGACCGCACGAGCCCGTGAGGGCGGCGGCCGAATCCATCAGGAGCGCCTCGATGGCCTCGCGCGCGGTCCTGGCCGCGGCGAAGTTGGCCCAGACCATGGCCTCGTATTGCTCACCGTAGTGGCGCAGCGCCTCGGCGTAGAGGGCCTCTTTGGAGCCGAACGCTGCGTAGAGGCTCGGCGAGCCGATTCCCATAGCCGCAGTGAGGTCGGAGATGGATGTGGCAGCATAGCCCCGGCACCAGAACAGCCGCATCGCTTTCCCTAGAGCCGCCTGCCGGTCGAAGGCGCGGGGCCGACCGCGCCCGCGGAGCGGTGCTACCTCGGCTTCGGCTGATGTCGAACCTGATTTCTGCATCGATCGATATATAATTTGCTTGACCCGAGCTCGCAACGCATCTAGCTCATTCTGTGTTGTTCACTACAGAAAGATCAGACCATGAGCGAACTGGCTGGCAAGCGTGCCTTGGTGACGGGCGCATCGCGCGGCATCGGCGCCGCCATCGCTCTGGCGCTCGCCGACCGCGGTGCGGATGTTGCCATCACATACGAGCGGTCCGCCGAACGGGCGGCCGAGGTCGTCCGCGCCATCGAGGCAAAGGGCCGCCGCGCCGTTGCCATTCAGGCCGACAGTGCCGACGCATCAGCGGTGAAGCGCTCTGTCGATGAAGCGGCCGAGGGTCTCGGAGGACTCGACATCCTCATCAATAACGCCGGCATCGCCCGTGGCGGCCCGGTTGCGGAGATGAGCCTCGCCGACATCGATGCCATCCTCGACGTCAACGTCCGCTCAGTCGTGCTGGCGTCACAGGCGGCCATCGCCCACCTCACGGAAGGCGGCCGGATCATCTCCATCGGCTCATGCCTCGGGGAGCGGGTCCCATTCCCTGGCGTGACGGTCTACTCGATGTCGAAGTCGGCGTTGCTCTCGTTCACGCGCGGGCTGGCACGTGAACTCGGTCCACGCGGCATTACCGTGAACCTTGTGCAGCCAGGATCGACCGACACAGACATGAACCCAGCGGACGGTGCTCAATCGGACTTGCAACGGTCGATGACCGCTCTCGGGCATTACGGAAAGCCTGAAGATATCGCGGCCTCGGTGGCGTTCCTGGCGAGCCCTGCCGCGCGTCAGATCACTGGCACGACGATCACGGTCGACGGTGGTGCGAACGCATGAGACGCGTCGCCGGCCTGAGAGCCCGTCCGGTAAGGGTCTGAGGCGGGGTTGAGTGGCCGGGATGGCGATGATTCCAGGAGGGTGCTGAAGCCTGACCTGGAAGCGCCATGTGGACCCCGACCACCCGGCGGCAGCATAGCCGCGTGGGCCTTCGCTATGAAACCGACCTTACCGACGCCGAGTGGGCGGTGATCGAGCCACTGATGCCGAGGCCAGCGCCCTGTGGCCGGCCTCCGCTCTGGACGACACGGGAGGTCCTGAACGCCATCTTCTACGTTCTGAGGGGTGGGATCTCCTGGCGGTTGATACCCAAGGATCTACCGCCGCGCTCGACCACGTTCGGCTACTTCAGCCGCTGGCGCGACACAGGGCTGTTTGGCCGGATCAACCACCACCTGGTCATGGCCGATCGCGAGCGAGTCGGACGGGAAGCCTCACCGTCTGCCGCGGTCCTCGACAGCCAAAGCATCAAGACGACGGAGAGCGGCGGCCCGCGCGGCTACGATGCCGGCAAGAGGGTCAAGGGGCGCAAGCGCCAAGCGCTGGTCGACATGGACGGGCGCGCGCTCGTCCTCGATCCTCAGCCTGCCGACGTACAGGACCGCGACGGAGCCGTGCCGGTGCTGCGCCTGTCGCGTCGGACCTTCCCGTTCATCGCCAAAGCCTTCGCCGATGCAGGCTATGCCGGCAACAGACCGGCGACCGCCACGATCATCACGGTCGAGATCGTGCGCAAGCCGCCCCATCAAGTCGGCTTTGCCGTGCATCCACGCCGCTGGGTGGTCGAACGCTTCTTCGCCTGGATCAGCCGCAATCGCCGCCTCTGGAAGGACCCAGAGGCGACTATCGCCTCGGCCAGAGCATTCCTCTACGCGGCAGCCGTCATGATCCTCGTCAGGCGACTGGCCCGCTCAGCCTGACTTCTCGGACGGACTCTGAGACAGGCATCCGACTTCGTACGGTGAGATTGTCAGTTAGCGCTCGGCAGCTATCTGGGACGACTCCGAAGCGGTCATTCCGCTTGCGATCAGTTCCGGCCCCGTCAGTAGGGTCTGTGAATGACCGGGTCGGATGGTTCCTCGCCGGTCTCCTTTCGAGCAGCAATGCCTGGAAGCGGACATCGCCTTGAGGCCCACCTGCGGCGTGACTCAAACCCTTGTCGGCAAGCGAGCTTCTCAGCTTGTCTTTTCGTCTCCCAGTCAGCGGCCGCAGGGTTCAGGACACACCCAACTGGGCATCATAGCGAGCCTGTGCGGCATCAATCTGCGCCAAGTGCCTGAAGGCCCAGGCGCCGAGAGCCTGGACTGGCTCAGCAAGCGAGTGACCCATCTCCGTGAGTTCGTAATCGACGCGGGGCGGGATCGATGGCGTGACCGTGCGGATTACGAGCCCATCGCGCTCAAGGTTGCGCAGGGTCAGCGTTAGCATCCGCTGCGATATGCCGTCGATGCCTCGCTTCAACTCACTGAAGCGGCGTGATCGATCCCGTAGAAGCATGATCACGAGCACGCTCCACTTGTCGCCGATCCGCGAGAGTACCTGGGAAGCCTTCATGCACTCGTTTGTAGAGTGCGGTATAGCGGTGGTTACTTCCATGTGACCAAGGTATCATGTATGTGCCGTCTTGCGGCTCTTGGGCAAACTCATATCATAACTCGGTCACAAAAGGGAACCGAGTTCTGGTATGAAACTCCTGCACATTGATAGCAGCATCCTGGGGGGCGGCTCGGTGTCCCGCGAGCTATCTGCACTGATCGTGCAGCGGCTCACGCAGGGGGTGTACGCAGAGGTCACCTACCGCGACCTCGTGGCCGAGAACCTGCCGCACCTGACGCCGGCGACCCTGCCGGCCGCCCATCCAGCATCCGCCATGGCAGGCCCGCTCGACGCCACCGCGCAGGCCGCCCGCGATGACAGCGACCGCATCCTTGAGGAGTTCCTGGCCTCCGATGTCGTCGTGATCGGCGCCCCGATGTACAACTTCACGATCCCGAGCCAGCTTAAGGCATGGATCGACCGGCTTGGCGTGCCCGGCAAGACCTTCCGCTACACGGAGCACGGGCCTGAGGGCTTGGCCGGGGACAAGCGTGTCATCGTGGCCTTGGCTCGCGGCGGCTTCTACCGCGCCGAGAGCGCAGCCGTCTCGGCTGAGCACGCCGAGAGCTACCTGAAGGCGGTCTTCGGCTTCCTGGGCATCACCCAGCCGGAGTTCGTCGTGGCCGAGGGGCTCTCGACCGGTGACCACAACAAGACCCAGGCACTCGCTTCCGCCCGCGACGCCATCCAACAACTCGCCGCCTGACGGGCGTACTGCCGGGACACCGAGGCGCAATGCTGTTCTAAGCCGAAGTTGCCGAACGTCTGACGAACAGCCGCTTCGGTAAAACGCTGAGGGCGGTCTGAGCGACCGGCACGGGTCGTTAGGTGGCCGTCCGCTTTTCCAGCCGGTTGTCTCCGGAGCGGCCGTTCCGCTTACGGCCAGATCACGCCGAACGTCCAACGTCCGCTATCTGAGTTCGACGCTCGAAAGCCGACTGGCGGGAATCCACCCCGAGCAGTCATTCGGGGATTCCTGCCCACGGGACGGGATCTGGCCGAGCGCAGCGCGTCTGCTTCGAAGCTCGGGGAGCGGACAAGCGGACGTTCGCCGCGCCTCAGCCGAGGGACTCAAGATGACAGGGCGGCCAAAGCAAGGGCAGCAGGATCGCGGACGACGACGCGGTTGCGGTGGAGGTCGAGCATGCCCTGGCGACGCCAAGACTGGAGTTGCCTGTTGACCGTTTCGCGGGTCGTACCCGCGAGGTCAGCGATGTCGTCCTGCGAGATATGGATCTCGCTGCCGAAATCCTCCGCCAAGCCTAACAGGCGTCGCGCGATCCGCGCAGGCAACGGCATCAGCACCGTCTCTTCGAGTCGCGCACTGGTGAAGCGCAGGCGCTCGCACAGGAGCTCGATGACCCGCATCGACAAGTCGGCGTGCCGACCGACGAGGTCCAGCATGTCGCGGCGGCGGACCGCGAACAGCTCCGCCGGCTCGGCTGCAACGGCGTCCGCGCTCCGCGGCCGACCGTCGAATAGCGCGATCTCGCCGAAGATGTCGCCCGGACCGAGCACGTTGAGCGTCATGCGCCGGCCCGCGCCAGTGCCGGCCGTGATGCGGATCTCGCCGCGGCGGATCGCGTAGAACGCGTCCGCCGGGTCGTCCTTGAGGAACAGGGTCTCGCCGCGGGCAAGACTGTGGGTGACGCAAAGGCCGGCGACGGCCCGCCGCGTGTCGGGTTCGAGGCGGCCGAAGAAGGGGCTGGCGGAGAGCAAACGCTCGAACTGCGCCGGATCGCCCACAGAACTGGCTCCAGTTGGAGCTGCGGACCCGAACGGACCGTGAGGTCGGACGGCGGTCCTTTCATACCAGAGTGACCGCGAACTCGCCATCCGCCCGGAAGGGCGGCGCAGTGCCGGAGAAGTGCTGGATGCACCGCGGGCGGCCGCGGTGGCTATCGTGTCGCCCTGACGGCGGCGGCACGCGTCATATCGGATCTGACGAGGTCGAGATCCGCGAGGTCGCGCTCGCTGAACAAGGCGAGTTCGCGCTGTGTACGGCGGCAGTCGAGCCACAGTTTGAAGAGAGAGAACGCAGCGGCCACCTGATCCTCCTCGGCTGAGGAGGCCGACATGCCCCGGGCGGCGCTCCGCGTCCGTGACGGCGATCACGGACGCGGGTGGGTGGTCGGCCGGATGAAGGTTCGGGCCGCGAGGCGCCGGGTCGTGACCGGGCCTCGGGGCACGGCCGATCACGCTTCCGTCGCCGGAGATGCTCCATGTCGCGCGCCGCCCGCCTGACCTACGCCTTGACCTGCTACGCGATCTTCCTGCTGGCGTTCCTCTACGCCGTCGGCTTTCTGGGACGCGCCGTCGTTCCGAAGACTGTGGACGACGGGCCGCCCGTCGATCCGGGACTCGCCGTCCTCGTTGACGTCTCCCTGCTCGCCCTCTTCGCGCTCCAGCACAGCGTGATGGCACGCCCGGGCTTCAAAGTCTGGTGGACACGCGTCGTCCCGAAGCCCATCGAGCGCAGCACCTACGTCCTCCTAGCGAGCCTCGCGCTGCTGCTGCTGTTCTGGCAATGGCGTCCGCTCCCGGCTGTCGTTTGGGCGATCTCTGAGCCGGTGGCGGCGGGACTCCTTACGGGACTCTTTTGGATCGGCTGGCTCGTGGTCCTCGCCAGCACCTTCATGATCAGCCATCTCGACCTCTTCGGGCTCAAGCAGGCCGTCCAGGGCTGGCGCTCGACCGCGCCGGGCGAGGCCGTGTTCAAGACACCCCTCCTCTACAGGCACGTCCGGCACCCGATCTACCTCGGCTTCGTCATCGCCTTCTGGGCAACGCCGACGATGACGGCCGGCCATCTGCTGTTCGCCGCCGTCGCGACCGCCTACATCCTCGTCGGTATCCAATTGGAGGAGCGCGACCTCGTCGCCTTCTTCGGTGATCGCTATCGACGCTATCGGCGCGAGGCGGGCATGCTCTTGCCGCGCTTTCGCGGTGCGCGCTGATCGCGAGGGTCGCCGACGGGCCGTGGGTGTCGGATCGCTACTCGATCACCGCGTCCGCGCTGCTCAAGATCGAGGGCGGCAAAGTCACGCCGAGGCGTGTGGCCGCCCCGACGTTGGCGAACAGTTCAACCTTCGTGACGAGCTGCACCGGCAGGTCGCGGGGCTTCTCGCCCCGGAGCAGACGGCCGGCATAGATGCCAGCCTGGCGATGCGTCTGCGTGAAGTCGCCTCCGTAGCTCAGCAGCCCGCCGGCATTGGGAAAGTCGCGGGATTGGGTGATCGCCGGAAGGCGATGGCGGTTTGCGAGGGTCGCAAGATGCGCGCTGCGATAGGCGAAGAAGGGGTCGGAGGTGAAGACGAGGCCGGGCACCCCGAGCCGGCGCGGCGTCGTGGAGAGCGTCTCGAACTCATCCTCGCGGCTGGCCTCGAGCACATGGAGCTGGAGGCCAAGGCTGCCCGCCGACGCCTGGAGTCCGGCCACCTGCGAGCTGGCCGTCGGACTGGTCGGATTGACCGCGACGGCGAGGGCGGCGGTCGTCGGAAACAGCTCCCGCATGAACTCGAGCCGCTTGTTCGAGACCTCGACGCTCAGGCTCGACACACCCGTGAGATTGCCGCGCGGCCGAGCGAGATCGTCCACCACGCCGAGGACGACGGGATCGCCGCCCATCTCGAAGACGATCGGAATGGTCTCGGTCGCCGCCCGCGCGGCAAGCACCACGGGCGCCCCGCCGGGGGCAACCAAGACCGTGATCCCGCTACCGGCCAGCTCCTTCGCCAGCGCGGGCAGCCGCTCGTAGCGCCCGTCTGCCCAGCGATAGGCGATCGCGACGTCGCGCCCCTCGACGAACCCAGCATCGGCGAGCCCTCCGCGAAAGGCCTCAAGCCGGCTGGCAACGCGCTCGGGCGTCTCGGAGCCGAGATACCCGATCACCGGAAGCGTCGGCGCTCGCGCCCGCACCGCACGGGGCATGACGCCGCCGATCAGGGCGGTGGCCGGCCCGATGAGAATGGCGCGTCGCCTCATCCCCTCGCTCCTCGCCAAGCGCACAGCATCACGCCGCCGCGCCCGGCGTTGGCCGAGCGGCGGTTCCCTGACCAGCGGCCACGGCGAAGACGGCAACCGGTTCGTCGAAGCCCTTCAGGCGCCGCGTCCCGAGCGACACGAGGGGGATACCGCCCCCGATCGCCTCGGCCGCCGTGCGGTCGACGAGGATCTGGCCGTCCTGAGCCGAGGCGCACAGGCGCGATGCGAGGTTCGTCACCGTGCCGATGGCCGTGTAGTCCATCCGGCTGTCGGAGCCGATGCGCCCGACCGTGGCGGGTCCCATCGCCAGGCCGACCCCGAAGCCGAGCGCATGGCCGCGCGCCCGCCAAGTCGTGGCCAGAGCCTGCACCGTCGTCTGCATCTCGACGACCATGCGGGCGGCCCGCAACGCCGGCTCGGGGCAGGCCACGGGCGCGTTCACCAGGATCATGACGCCGTCGCCGGCGAGGCTCACGAGCGTCGCCCCGTGCCGGTTCACGGTCGCACCGACCGCCGCATGGTATTCGCCCAGCACGTCCATGATCACGGTCGGCTGAGATCGGGCGGAGAACGGGGTGAAGCCGCGCAGGTCGCCGAAGACGACGACGACCTCGACGCGCTGTCCATCGAGGACGCTGTCATCGCCGGCCCGGTCCACGAGCTCGGCGACCTGCGGCGCGAGGAAGCGTTTGAGCCGGTCGATGCGCTCCGAGCGCTCCCGCGAGATCGCGACCTCGCGCGCCATCTGATTGAAGCGGGTCGCAAGTCGCCCGAGCTCGTCGACCCGCGCGATGTCGATGCGGTGATCGAACTGGCCGGCGCCGATACGGGCCGCGCCGTCCTCGAGCAAGCGGATCGGCCCGGTCATTCGGCCGGCGAGCCAGTAGGCCAGCGCGGCGGCGAAGCCTGCGCCGGCGAGCAGCAGGCCGAGCAGGCGCCAGAAGGCGGCGCGGATCGGCCCGAACGCCTCGGCGGCCGGCTGGTAAACGATCACGCTCCAGTCCGGACCCTGGACGGGCGCCGAGGCGGCGACCACCGCGCGCCCCGCCGAGTCCGAGCCGGCGACCGCGCGCCCATTTTGCGCGAGGATTGCAGCCCGCAGAGCTTGGAGGTTCTCGGCCGTCCGGTCCGCGGCACCGCGTAGGACGAGGCTGATGTCGGGATGCGCGATGAGGCGACCCGGCCGGTCGAGCACGAAGGCCTGTCCGGTCTCGCCGATCCGGATCCCCACGATGACGTCTAGGATCAGCTTGAGATTGATCTCGGCGATCGCGATGCCCGCCGCGGCTCGGTTCCCTGCCACGGCCACGGTCATGTACGGTTCGGAGTTGCGGTGGTAGGTGACGGGGCCGAACCAAGCTTGCCCGGTCCGAGCTCCCAAGACCGCCGGATCCGCCGATGCGTCGTCTCCGCTCTCGACGCGGTTGAGGCCGATGCGCGACACAGAGAGCCGCTCCTTCGAGGCGCCGTCGATCAGCCTGAGGGTGGTTACGGCGGGGGCGTGGCGCAGGAGGCGCAGGGCATCGATGCGCCGCCGCTCGTCGGCTCCGTCCGTCCAGGGCAAGTGGACCATCCAGGCGAGCTGGTTTCCGATGCCTTCAATGAATATTGCGATACGCGCCGCCGCAGTCCGGGCCTCGGCACCGAGCAGGTCGTTCAGGTGTGCCCGCTGGTCCTTATACCCGAACCATGCCTGACTGCCGCCGGCGGCCAGCAACGGAACGACCACGGCCGCGAACAAGGCAAAGAAGTATTGCCGGAACAACGAGCCCCGCGGTGGAATCAGGACGCGAGCCATCGCCGGATCCATTCCAAGGCGCATCGATCCGCTTCGGGAACCCCCGGATCGCCCACAGAACTGCCGCCGCGACGTACCGGGAATTGCCCTGTCTCGTCGATCAGCGCGCGATTATGTTCCGGACCTGAGTGCAGCGCCAGTCTGCCGGGCGCGTCGCCGACCGAAGCGGCGTTCGGGCACTTATCGAGACAAGCCGCCCTGCCGCGACGTCTGCTTCGGAGACGCGGCCCGCATCGGCCGAGCGACCGAGATGGGCACATCACCGCCCGGCTGGTTTGGCGCCCCTCGACGCCGAAGCCGAGGGGCCGACCGCTCAAATGTCCGTCCCTTCGGCCAGCGTGAGAGCATCCTCCACATCGACCCCGAGATACCGGACCGTGCTCTCAATCTTCGTATGGCCGAGCAGTGACCTGACCGGTATTTTGGACCGAGCCGACTGAGAGGCTACTGCACGGCCGCTGCCATGGGTAGCTCGAAGGCCGGATCCGGGTAGCTGACGGGCGCGGGCGGGCGATCGCCAAGCGACGAATGTGGTCGGATGCGGTTGTAGGTGTTCTGCCATAGACCGATCACCATCTGTGCCTCCTTCAGCGAGTAGAAGATCTCCTGGTGCAGGCACTCGTCGCGCAGCCTGCCGTCGAAGCTCTCACAGTACCCGTTCCACGGAGATCCCGGCGCGATGTACTGGATCTGCGAGCCAGTTTTGGCGACCCATTTGCGCAGTGCTTTCGAGATCATCTCAGGGCCATCGTCGCAGCGGATGAGCTCCGGGATGCCGTGCAGGGGCGATGATGGCCTGGGTCAGCGCATCTTCATCGGCCAGGCCTGGCGTTCCGAGAGGCCGTACCGCTCTCGGATCACGCCGTCCGCGCGAGTTGCGCCCTGACCCGCGGGATCACCTCGGTACCCAGCAGCGTGATCGACCGCCGCATGGCGTCGGGCTCCTGCATCGCCGAACTCATCTGGAAGGTCAGGCGGGAGATGCCGCCCAACGCTTCGCTGGCCGCGAGCGCCTTCGCCGCGACCGATTCCGGCGAACCGATGAGGTAGGCGCCGTAGGGCCCGCACATCGCCTCGAACTGCTCGTGGAGGCCCGTGCTCGGCCAGCCCCGTTCCGCCCCGATCTTCCCGAACATCTGCGCCCACCCCGGATAGAACGCCTCCTGTGCATCCCGGTCCGTATCGGCGACGAAACCGACGGCGTGCAGCCCCACCGTCAAGGTCTCCGGGTCATGCCCGGCCTGACGTCCGGCCTCGCGGTAGAGATCGACCAGGGGCCGGAAGCGCTGGAAGCTGCCGCCGATGATGGCGACCATGAGGGGCAAGCCGAGGGTGCCCGCGCGGGCGAAGGAGGCCGGGGTCCCGCCGACGCCGACCCAGATCGGGAGACGGTCCTGGTGCGGGCGCGGGTAGACCCCCTGGCCGGTCAGCGGCGGACGGAAACGGCCGCGCCAGGTGACGTGGGTCCGGTCGCGCAGAGCCAGGAGCAGGTCGAACTTCTCGACGAAGAGCGCGTCGTAATCCTCGGCGGCGAAACCGAAGAGCGGGTAGGCCTCGCCGAAGGAGCCGCGTCCGACCACGATCTCGGCCCGCCCCTTGGCGATCAGGTCGAGGGTGGCGAACTCCTGGAAGACGCGGACCGGGTCGGCGGCGCTGAGCACCGTGACGGCGCTCGTCAGGCGGATGCGGCTGGTGCGCGCCGCCGCGGCCGCGAGGATGATGGCGGGCGCGGAGTCGAGGAATTCCGCCCTATGGTGCTCGCCGATGCCGAAGACGTCGAGCCCGGCGCGGTCGGCGACCTCGACCTCGTCCAGCAGCCGCTCCATCCGTTCCGTCGCCGTGACGGCGCGACCCGTCTTCAGGTCGGGCAGCGTGACGGCGAAGCTGTCGATGCCGATTTCCATGGCGGATGACCTGTGCTGCGTAACGCGGGACCAACGGGACGCCTGAGGACGCCTGAGGACGAGGGAGGCCGAGGCAGGCGGGCTCGGCCTCCCGGTCGGCAAGGGCTCAGCGGCGACCGAGGACCGCGGAGATCTGATCCCGGCGCAGCCAGGCCAAGGTCGCCGTCAGGGCGAGCAGCACGGCGGCCGGGGCGGCGGGCGTGGGCAGGACGGTGAGATGGGCCAGGATGGCGCCTGCCATGGTGCAGGCAAGCCAGAGGGCGGCGAAGGCGGCGTATCCGGGGATCAGCAGGGCGACGGCCCCGGCGACTTCCACGAGGCCCGTGACGACGCGGAACCACTGGCCGACACCGATGAGGTCGTAGACCTGCACCATCATGGGCACCCCGGCGAGCTTGGCGCCACCGGCGGCGAGGAACACCAGGGCCAGCAGCACTTGGAGCGTCCAGGCGACGATGTTGAGCTTGCGCGACGGGGCGGGTGAGGCTGTGAGGGTCTGGGACATGATGGGCATCCGGCTTTAGGCGGCCGACCGCGAATGCGGCTTGGCTGTGAACACAGAGCTAAGCTCCTTCCATCCCCCATCGAAGCCTCTATCTTTCGATGCGTCCCATCACCCGGGCAGATGGATGCTCGATCAGCTCACCCTCGACCAGTTGCGGACTTTCGTCGCCGCCGTCGACACCGGCAGCTTCTCCGCGGCCGGCCGCAAGCTCGGGCGCGCGCAATCCCTCGTCAGCCAATCGATGGCCAACCTGGAGGCTCAGTCCGGCATCAAGCTGTTCGACCGGTCCAGCCGCTATCCGGTCCTGACCGAGGCCGGAAACGTGTTGCTGGCCCATGCCCGTGCGACCGTGGCGGCCGCCGAGACCTTCAAGTCGCACGCCAGGGACCTCGCCGGCGGCCTGGAGCCGGAGGTCAGCGTCGTGCTCGACGTCCTGTTCCCGATCCAGGTGCTGACGGCCGCCGTGGTCGCGTTCCAGCCGGCATTCCCCACGACCCCGTTGCGCATCCAGGTCGAGACCCTCGGCGCTGTGATCGCGCCGGTTCTCGACGGGCGCTGCGCCTTCGCGGTCGCCGGCGCCACGCCCCTGCTGCCCCCCGAACTCGCGCGCGAGGCGTTGTGCCAGATCGAGTTGGTGATGGTCGCCTCGCCCACGCATCCGCTCGCCCGCCGGACCGGGACGATCCTGACGCCCGACCTGGCCGAGCATGTCCAGCTGGTCCTGACCGACCGGAGCGAGCTGACCAAGGGGCGCGAGTTCGGCGTGTTCTCGCCGAGGACCTGGCGGTTGGCGGATCTCGGGGCCAAGCACGCCTTCCTGCGCTCGGGGCTTGGCTGGGGTGGGATGCCCCTCGACGTCGTCAAGGATGACCTGACCAGCGGCCAACTCGTTCGGCTGGACATCGCCGCCCTGCCCAAGGACGGCCTGTTCCTGCCGATGTGGGCCGTCTACCCCATCGAGCGCCCACCGGGCCCGGCGGGGCGATGGCTGATCTCAAAGCTGGCCTCCCCGTGAACAGACATGCGCCTATTGCCGTAGGTGTGGCAGTGAACGCGCCTGATGCCTGCTCCGGCCTCATCATCGCAGAGGGGCGAAGTCCGATCCCGCTGTCATCGACTGGCCGACCGCAGCCAGAACGATCGGCCGCCTGCACCTTAACGGTTCGGATTTTTTACCGACGGCCTCTAGACGACCGGTCTAATTGAGACTACGTTAGCGTCATGGCACACGTGAACGGGAACATCGATGTCCGGCAAGGCATCCTCGACACCGCCCATCGCATCGTAGGCGCGAAGGGGTTCTCGGGTGTCGGTCTCAACGAGATCCTGGCCGCGGCTGGGGTCCCAAAGGGCTCGTTCTACCACTATTTTGGCTCGAAAGAGGCGTTCGGCGAGGCGTTGCTGGAGGACTACTTCGAGGATTACCTCGCGGACATCGACGCCACGCTCGCGGAGCCTGGTCTCAACCATGCCGAGCGCCTGATGAACTACTGGCGTAAGTGGCAGGCGACGCAGGGCAGCATTGACTACCAGCGCAAGTGCCTCGCCGTGAAGCTCGCGGCGGAGGTCTCGGACTTGTCCGAGCCCATGCGGCTCGCGCTCAAGAGTGGCACGGCCGGGATCATCGATCGTGTGACCGGCGCTATCGAGGGGGGCTTGGCCGAGGGGTCGCTGCAGGTCAATGGCGAGCCGCGTGCGACGGCCGAGACGCTCTACCACCTGTGGCTCGGTGCGAGCCTCATGGCGAAGATCGAGCGCACCGAGGCGCCGTTCGAGGCCGCGATGGCAACGACGCGTCGCATCCTCGACCCACAACAAACCTGAAGGCCCAGCGGCGAGGAAGCTTATGCCACACGCCGATTTACTAGACGACCAGTCTACTCAAGCGTTGCCGACGAGGAGAGTGACCGTGACCTTCCGACCCGCACACACGATTGGCCCCTACCTTCTGCTCGCCGAGTTGGGAGGCGCGCTGTTCGGTGGCTCCGCCGCCTCGGCCGAGGAGCGCATCACCCTGGAAGCCATCGGCGCCGTCCGCATGGCAGGTGCCGAGGAGATCCGGCGCGTCGGCGCGGCGCCCCGTCCAGCCGAGGCCGTGCAGGCTCGTGGAGCGGCTGCCGAGCGCGTCGACGTCGGGATGTCTTCGCACCGCGACTGAACCGACCAAGAACGGAAGCCGGTCTGATCGAACCGGCTTCCGACAACCTTTCACCCCCACTGACCACGGAGAGCAATGATGAAGATCCTGATGGTGCTGACCTCGCACGACCGACTCGGCGACACCGGCCGGAAGACCGGCTTCTGGTTGGAGGAGCTCGCCGCGCCCTACTACGTGTTCAAGGACGCGGGCGCCGAGGTGGTCCTCGCCTCACCCAAGGGCGGCCGTCCACCGCTCGACCCGAAGAGCAACGAGCCGGGCTTCCAGACCGACCAGACCCGCCGCTTCGAGGCTGATGCCGAAGCCAACGCGGCCTTGTCGGCCACGGTCAGACTCGACGCCGTCGGCCACGACGGCTTCGACGCCGTGTTCTACCCCGGCGGGCACGGGCCTCTCTGGGACTTGGCGGAAGACCCCGCCTCCGTCCGGCTGATCGAGACGACGCTCGAGGCTGGCAAGCCCGTCACCCTCGTCTGCCATGCTCCGGGCGTGCTGCGCCACGCGAAGGCGCCCGACGGTCGATCGCTGGTCGAGGGCAAGGACGTCACCGGCTTCACCAACACCGAGGAGGAGGCGGTCGGCCTCAGCCAGGTGGTGCCCTTCCTAGTCGAGGATGAGCTCAAGCGGAACGGCGGTCGGTTCTCCAAGCTCGGCGACTGGCAGGCCTACGTGGTCGCCGACGGCCTGCTGATCACTGGTCAGAACCCGGCCTCGTCCGGGCCCGCAGCCCAGCGGCTCCTCGATCAGCTGGCAAACGGGTGACGCGCTTCCGGCGAGGTCCCGCCAGCGCGCGGATGACGCCGGAACCTTCATCGAGTGGCGGTGGTCGCGCGACCACCGGCACGTCCACCTCAGAGGACAGAGGATCATTCCATGGCTACGCCATTGGAGACGTTCCGCCAGCTGCGGGACACCTACAAGTTCCCGTCGCCGTCCGGCTTCGTCGACACGGCCACGCCTCGCATCAAGCTCTTCTGGTCCACCGAGAAGATCGACAGGACGCCGCTGCTGCCCGATCTGGGCATCGTCATCATGCTCAGCGGGCGGAAGACCGCGTACCTGGACGACAGGCAGGTCGACTACGACGAGGACAACTACCTCGTCGTCAGCGCTCCCGTCCCGTTCGAGTGCGCGAGCAACGCGACCGAGCGCGAACCCCTGCTGGGGATATCCGTCGACATCGATCTTCCGACCCTCAACCGCTTCGCAAGCATATCCGGCGCAGTCCCGCTCGATGCCGCGGATGCTGCGGAGGAGCCGACGATCCTGCCCCTGGGTCTCCGGCCGACCCCCGTCGATGCCGGGCTGTCGGACGTCAGTCGGCGCCTTGTTCAAACGCTGTTCTCGCCGAGCGACACGCAGGCGCTCGGCACCTCCCTCGCCGACGAGGTCGTGTACCGGGCGCTGAAGGGCAGACAGGGCCCCACGCTGCTGGCCCTGACCAACCAGTCGAGCCAGCACGCACGCATCGCACGCGCGATCTCGCGGATACGCCGGAACGTCGCGGCGCCGCACACCGTGGACGACCTCGCGCTCGAGGCCGGCATGAGCGTCAGGAGCTTCCATCGCGCCTTCGTGGCGGTCACGGCTCTGCCGCCGCTGCAATACGTCAAGGTCGTCCGCCTGAACCTGGCGATGAACCTCCTCCGAGGCGGCACCCGCGACGTGGGCAAGGTGGCGCGAGTGGTCGGCTACGAGAGCAGCTCGCAGTTCAGCCGGGAGTTCAAGCGGCACTTCTCGATGTTGCCGGGCGATGTCCGCGAGGGACGGGGTTCCTGAGCTGCCGACGGCGCAGCAGGCGCGAGCATGTCGGCAGGGGCGGCGCACTTTGGCACGATCAGGCGAACGATTGGCAGGATCGGGTGAGCCAAACTCTAGCGGAAATTATATCGATAATGACAGAATCGGTCTTCTTGATCGCACGTACCGGCAAGACCACAAGCCTATAGCTGGAGGCGCGGTTTGATCTCGTTCTCGGTCAACAAAGTCGATGTCCATGTCGACGCGCCCGGCGACACGCCGCTACTCTGGATTCTGCGGGGTCGGCTGGGGCTGACAGGCACCAAGTTCGGGTGCGGGATCGCGCAGTGCGGGGCCTGCACCGTCCACGTCGATGGTCAGGCCCGGCGATCCTGCGTCACCCCGGTGGCGAGCGTCGGCGGCAGCGCCGTCACGACGATCGAGGGGCTGGCCGCGACAGCGGGTGCCGGCGGAGAGCTCCACCCGCTCCAAAAGGCCTGGATCGCGGCCCAGGCTCCGCAATGCGGCTACTGCCAGTCCGGGCAGATCATGCAGGCCGCGGCCCTCCTGAGCGAGAACCCCGACCCCTCCGACGACGACATCAGCCAGGGCATGGCCGCGAACCTCTGCCGTTGCATGGCCTACCTCCGCATCCGCAGGGCGATCAAGCTCGCGGCCAGGGCGCAGAACGGAGGCCGCGGATGAGCGGGCGCGACATCACGCGGCGCTGGTTCGTCGCCTCCATCGGCAGCGCGGCCGTCGCCACGGGCTTCCTGCCGGCCGCCGCCAAGGCGGACCCGCTGTTCGGCGGCGCCTCGTCCGGCGGCTACAACCCGACGCTCTGGTACGAGGTCCGCGGCGACGGCCGCATCCTCATCCACGTCACCAGAGCGGAGATGGGCCAACACATCGGAACGGCGCTCGCGCGGGTCGTCGCCGAGGAGCTTGAAGCGAGGTGGGACCACGTCGAGATCGTCCACGTCGACACGGACCCGCGCTGGGGCGTGATGATCACGGGCGGCTCCTGGTCCGTGCACAAGAGCTTCGACCAGCTGAGCCGCGCGGGTGCGGCCGGCCGCATCGCGCTGCTGGAGGCCGGTGCGAGGATGCTCGGGGTGCCCGCGAAGGAGTGCGACGCCCGCGACAGCGAGATCCGACACATTTCGCGCTCGATCGGCTACGCGGACATCGTCGCCTCAGGCGAGGTCACGCGCCAGTTCACGGAGGCGGATCTCGCCTTGATCACCCTCAAGCCGGCCTCGGAGCGGCGTCTTCTCAACCACGACACCGCGGCGCGCGACGTGCCGTCGAAGGTCAACGGCACCGCCGTCTACGGCATCGACCGGAAGGTCGACGGCATGGTGTTGGCCAGGCCCGTCCTGCCGCCGACGCGGTATGGCAACAGCATCCTCAGCTGGGACGACACGGCCGCGCGCAAGCTCCCCGGATACCTTCGCACCGTGGTCATCGACGATCCGACGCGGACGTGCCAAGGCTGGCTCGTCGCCGTGGCGGAGAGCTGGCCCATCGCGGCCCAGGCGGCCGATCTCGTCGAGGTCCGGTACAAGTCCCAAGGCGGCGCGGCGAGCGACGAACAGATGCTCGCGGAGGGCGCGCGCCTCATTGAGAATCCGAACACGGGCGGCGTCTTCCATCAGGACGGCGATCCCCTGACCCGGATTGCCGAAGCCCGTGAGGTGCACGAGGGCCTCTATCGCACGCATACCGCCCTGCACATGCACCTCGAACCGCTGAACGCCCTGGCTTGGCAGGACGGGAAGACGTGGCGCGTGCATGCCGGCAATCAGTGGCAGTCGATCACGCTGCCGCTCGTGGCCAAGGCGCTCGGGATCAGCCAGGCCGACCTCGTCTTCGAGACCTCCTATCTCGGCGGCGGCTTCGGCCGGCGGCTGTACTGCGAGTTCATCGTCCCGGCGGCGCTCGCCGCGAAGGCGATGGGTCGGCCGGTCAAGCTGATCTTCGCGCGATCCGACGACACCAAGTTCGATCAGCCGCGATCCCCCACCGTGCAGAGAATCCGCTCGGTGACCGATGGCAAGGGTGCGCTTCTCGCCTACGACCACAGGTGCGCGGCGGGCTGGCCGACCGACTCGATCTCCCCGGCGGCTCTGGAGCCCAGCAAGGACGGCAACGGGACGGTCGATCCATTCGCGATCAGCGGCGCCGACCATTGGTACGACTCGGAAAGCCAGCGGATCTGCGCGATCCGCAACGACCTCGTCCACACGACGCTGCTGCCCGGCTATCTGCGCTCCGTGGCGCCCGGCTACACCACCTGGGCGGTCGAGACGCACATCGACGAGCTCGCGCACGCGCTCGGCCGGGATCCGGCCGAGTACCGCCTCGCGCTCCTCAGCGCCAAGGGCCGCAACGGCGGAGCCGCGCCGCACGCAGTCGGCGGGGCGAACCGGCTGCGTGCCGTCCTGGAGTGGGTGCTGGAGAGGTCCGGCTGGTCCAACCGCCACGCGCTGCCCTCCGGCAAGGGAATGGGCCTCGCTCTCGGCACCGGGCAGGAGCGCGAGATGCCGACCTGGATCGCCACCGTCGCGCAGGTCGCGGTCGACGGTGCCAGCGGAACGGTCAAGGTCGAGAAGCTGACCTCCGTGTTCGATGCCGGCACGCTGGCGCATCCCGACGGCGCGATGGCGCAGGCGGAGGGCAGCGTCCTCTGGGGGCTGTCGCTGGCCATGTTCGAGGGCACGGAATACCAGAAGGGCCTGCCTCGGGATCTCAACCTCGACAGCTACACGCCGGTGCGCATGACCGACGTGCCGGAGCTCGACATCGAGTTCCTGCGCAACGACCACATGCCGGTCGGCCTGGGCGAGCCCGGCGTGATCTCCGTCGCGCCCGCCATCGGGAACGCGATCTTCGCGGCCGTGGGCGCGCGCGTCCGCGATCTTCCAATCCGGCCAGAGGCGGTTCGTGCCGCGATGGGAGCCTGAGCATGCGCGTTCTGTTCGTGTCGGCGGCTGCGGCGATCACCGCGACCGCTGCGCTCGCCGCAGGCGCCGAGTTGCGAAGCCCCGAAGCCTTCGAGACGATCCAGGACAGGACCGAACGGTCCGTCGCTCTGTTCAACGAGATGGCGAAGGTGATCACGCACCCGCGCTGCATGAACTGCCACCCCGCCGACAACATCCCCAGACAGGGCGACGAGAGACGGATCCACCGTCCCCTGATCGTCCGGGGCGGCGAGGCCAGTTTCGGCCCCGCCGGCTTGCACTGCAACGCGTGCCACGGATCCGAGAACGTGGCGGTTCCCGGTCAAGGCAGGGACATACCGGGACACGAACCTTGGCTGCTCGCGCCCGCCAGCATGGCCTGGATCGGTCTGTCGGTCCCCGAGATCTGCGTGCAGCTCAAGGACCCGGCCCGGAACGGCAACCGCTCGCTGGCGGACATTCACGAGCACCACGCGACGGACGGCTTGGTCGGATGGGGCTGGCATCCCGGCAAGGGGCGTGAGCCGGCACCCGGGACGCAGGCGATCTTCGGCGAGCTGACGCAGGCGTGGATCGATACCGGGGCCGCCTGCCCGAAGTAGCACCCTCGAACAGGACGGCTTCATGGCGGCGAACACCGTCCGCTACGACCCGTGGAGGCTGACCGTGATCGCCATGGATGGCAGCTCCTCATCCTTGCCGTGACAGACATGGCCGAAGGCCGCGCGGCGGGCGCTTCGCATGACAGGTTGGCTGCGGCGTTCGATGCGAGATCATCGGAGCGTGGGCCCGGCCGAGGGCCAACTGCGGCGGGAGACGTCGGTACGGCCGGCCAGGGGAGCTCGTGCAGTCCAATCGTCCGCCCTAGTTTCCTAGTCGGGCAGATGGGCCCGCCAAGCGCCACCGATGACGGGGAATGCGCATGCCGACCTACGTCGTCTCGACCGCGAAGGACATTACGCCCGAACAATGCGCGAGGATCGCCGAGAGCATCACCGTCATCCACTCGGTCGAGGCGACCGCGCCGCGCTACTTCGTGCAGGTCATCTTCAACAAGGTCGAACCGGGCTCGATCTTCATCGGCGGCAGGGCCGCTTCACCCGACCACGTCTGGGTGCGTGCCGACATCCGCGCGGGCCGAACCCGGGAACAGAAGGCCAGGATGCTCCGGCGCATCGTGCAGGAGACGAGCGACATCCTCGCCGTCACGGACCAGGACGTCTGGGTCTACATCTCCGATATCCCTGCGCACGGCGTTCTGGAGTTCGGCAACGTGCTGCCTGAGCCGGGCGAGGAGGAGAAGTGGCTCGCATCCTTGCCCAGCGACCTACGCGAGAAGCTCAGGAAGGCGGTCTGACAGGCGGCTTGGCCCGGCGCTTCGAGCCTCACGCCGGCAGAAATCCCGACGCGCGATAGCTCTCGATCAGGGCGTCGAACTGCGAGATGTCCGACCGGCTCCTGGCGTACAGCTGGGCGCCGGACACTGCGGCGAAGATGGCTCGGCCGCGCGCCTCGCTGTCCTCGGGCTTCACCACCCCCGCCATGACCAGCACCTTGCCGAGCCACGCGATGTTGACCTCGGCGAAGCCTCGGGCCTCCCGCTGCACGATCTCCGGCAGGTCGGCGTACTCCGCCGACATGAAGCTGCACAGGCAGAGCCTGTTTCCGTCCTCAAGCGACCGACGGAAGGTGCTGGGGTAGAGTTGCAGGCAGCGGATCGGGTCGCCGGTCTCCTCCAGCATCGCGTCGAGCTCGGCCGCCGTGTCCTCCCAGTAGCGTCTGGCCACCGCGGCGCCGAGGTCCGCTTTGCTGGCAAAGTGGTGGTAGATGCTCGCCGCCTTGATGCCGACGTCGGCGGCGAGGTCGCGGTAGCTCAGGCCGCCATAGCCGTGCGCCTGCGCCGTCTTCCTCGCGGCGGCCAGGATCGCCTCCCTCGCGTTTGTACTCACAGCTGCCACCACCGCCGCACCTTCTCGAACCTACCAATCGTTAGTTAGGGGTTGACCGCCCGGAAATCCAGTCCTATCTTTGCCTACCTAACGACAGATAGGTTAATGACATGACGCAGGACATCATCTTCTCGGATGCCACCGGACTGGCCGAGCTGATCCGAACGAAACAGCTCTCGCCCGTCGAGGCCGTCCGAGCTCACCTCGACCGCATCGAAGCGGTCGATCCCGAGGTCAACGCCATCGTCACCGTCGCGGAGAACGCGCTCGACGCCGCAAAGCGGGCCGAAGCCGCGATCATGGCGGGCGAGATGCTCGGGCCGCTGCACGGCGTGCCGTTCACCGTGAAGGACTCGATCGACACCGCCGAGGTGCCGACCCAACGCGGCTCGCCCATCTTCAAGGGCCGGGTTCCGGATGCCGACGCGACCAGCGTCGCGCGGATGAAGAGGGCCGGTGGCATCCTGCTCGCGAAGACCAACCTTCCCGAGTTCTCCTACTGGATCGAGAGCGACAACCTGCTCTCCGGCCGCTCGAACAATCCCTGGGACCTCGAGCGCACACCGGGCGGGTCGAGCGGCGGCGAGTCCGCGGCCATCGCGGCCGGCATGTCGCCGCTCGGCCTCGGCACCGACCTCGCAATCTCCGTGCGCGGACCGGCCGCTCAGACCGGCATCGTCTCGCTGAAGGCGACCCACGGGCGCGTGCCGATGACCGGCATCTGGCCGCGGGCGCCGCGCCGCTTCTGGCACGTCGGCCCGATGGCGCGCAGCGTCCGCGACCTCGCGCTCGCCTTCTCGCAACTGGCCGGACCCGACGGACTGGACAGCTTCGCGACCAGCACCGTCCCGTTCGACGCCGGCATCGGTGCCGCCCCTGACCGCAAGCTCCGCGTCGGCTGGATGGTTGGGCCGGGCTTCGGGCCCATCGACACGGAAGTCGCGGCGACCGTGCGGGCGGCAGCCGAGGCCCTCAAGGGCGCGGGGCATCGCGTGGAGGAGGTGCGCATCCCGGCTCTGGAGCGCGACTTCGCCCTCGACGTGTTCAACAAGCTCCACGTCATGGAGATGAAGCCGGCGTTCCGCGAGGCGACCGCGGGCCGTCCCGACGCCGAGATCTACAAGATGGCCAGGACGATGCTGTCGCTGCCGGACACGTCGATCGAGGATTACGTCGCGGCCGAGCAGGCGGCGGAGCGGCTCCGGGACGGCTACGCCGCCTACTTCCGGCAGTACGACGCGCTGATCACGCCCGTGCTGCCAATCCCGGCGCACAAGCACGGTATCCGGGAACTCGTCGTCAACGGAGAGACCGTCGATCTCACCTACCTTCAGGGCGCGACGGTGCCCCTCAACGTGACCGGCCTGCCCGGCCTGTCGATGCGGTTCGGGACGAGCCGCGAAGGTCTGCCGATCAACGTGCAGATCGTGGGGAGCTGGCAGGCGGAATCCACGATCCTGCACGTCGCCTCCCTGCTGGAGGGCATGAGCTCTGTCCGCGACCTGCACCCGAACCTCTGACCGGGACGGGCTGACGTCGATCACCGCGGGGGCGGCGTCTTCGGCCGCCCCCGCGGCGACACGGCTGCCGAGGAGTATGCCGTGGCCAATCCCCTGCCCGAACCGCTGACGCTCGACGCGCTCACGCTCGAGAGCCGCATCCTCGTCGCGCCGACGTGCCAGGACTCGGCGCGCGACGGCGAGGCCACCGGCCGACACATGATGCTGGGGCGGCTCACCATGTCGGGCGCCGGCCTGCTCACCCTGGACGCGACCGCGGACTCTCCCGAGGTGCGGATCATCGCCCGGGATCTCGGCCTCAACAACGACGGCCGTGAGCGGGCGCTCGGCCGCAGCGATTCCGGTCTGAATCCAGATCGCCCTTGCCGGTTGCGGGGCCCCGGACCATGAGACGCGGCGGGTCAGGACTCGCTGAAGAATTCCGCGCAATCCGCAGAGATCCGCGACACGCCTCCAGCGACGAAACCGGCTTTGCGATCGCTTCGGAGCGGGCGATAGTTCCTGGCCCGAGGCGCGGCGCCGGGCGCTGGGCCGCCCGTCGCATTGCGGAGTTCGCCTACGTGGATGTCGTCGAGATCTATCGCTCGCCGTGGCGGACCCTCGGCCTCCTCCTAGCCTGTGCGGGCTTCACGGCATTCGCGGGGTGGCTGATCTATGCGCACCCGAACATCGGCCACAGGGCCGTGACGCCCGGGAGCTTCAGTGAGTTCGAGGCCTATGTCGGCGTCGCGTTCTTCGGCCTCTGCACGGTGCTGATCCTCCCCAAGCTGTACCAGTCGAAGCCGGTTGTGTCCGTCGGGCCGCGCGGGGTCTATGACCGCAGGCTATCGACCGATTGGATCCCGTGGGAGACGATCCGCAGCGTGACGCCGATGCAAATCCAGCGGCAGCGCATGCTGGTGCTGGAAATCGACCCGGCGGCCGAGGCGGATCTGCCTTGGACGAAGGGTGCGCGTCGCAAGGCCCGACTGAACGGGGCTTTCGGGCGGTCCGGCTACTGGATGGCGGCGGCCGATCTGCGCGGCGGCTTCCCCGCATTGGCCGAGGCCGTACTCGCTGGCCGACGGGGCGCCTAGGCCGGGGCTTGCCAGCGATCGACCTCCATTCCGTCGGTTCGCCGACTATCGCGCCGCCCGCACGCCACGCCGCGACTGGGCCGGGCGTTCGCGGCTCTCCAGTCCGGCGGTCTGCGGAACCACGACTCCGGACAGGCCGAGCCACGCCGCCATCGAGCCCAGCTCCCCGAGCAGCCGCTCGATCGTCTCCGCCGGCGCCGCGGGCTCGAGGTGCGCGCGCAGGACCATGAGCGCGCCGGCCTTGCGGTCCGCCTTCAGGTCTACCCGGGCGACGAGCGCGCCGTCCATGAGGAACGGCAGCACGTAGTAGCCGTGCTCGCGCCTGTGAGCGGGTGTGTAGATTTCGAGGCGATAGCGGAACCCGAACAGCCTCTCGATCCGCGGACGGTGCCAGACGAGGGGATCGAACGGCGATAGGAGGGCGGCGCGTCCGTGCCTGCGGCTGGGCCGCGCATCTCTGTGCAGATAGGCCTGCTGCTGCCACCCGCGAACGGTGACCGGGACGAGGACGCCCGCCTCGACGAGCTGCTCGATGGGAAGGCGCGCATCGGCCGGCGAGAGGCGGTAGTAGTCGCGCAGGTCGTTCGCGGTCGCGACGCCGAGCGCCTCCGCGGCTCGCGCGACGAGTTCGCGTCGGGCATCCACGGGGTCCGGGGTCGGTCGTGCCAAGACGGACCGCTGCAGCACGCGCTCGGGCAGGTCGTAGACGCGCTCGAAGCTGCCCCGCCGGTGCGTCGACGCGACCAAGCCAGCCCAGAACAGCCATTCGAGCGCGTGCTTGGCGTCGCTCCAGACCCACATGCCCTTGGACGCTCTCGGACCCGAGACGTCGGAGGCCGCCAGCGGTCCATCCCGTCCTATGCGCGCGAGCAGAGCGTCGGCCTCCGCGCGCCGCTCGCCCGCGAACGGTCCGAGCCGGCTCCAGACGCCGCGGCCTTCGCGGGCGCGGTCCATGCGCCAGCGCAGCAGAGGATGAAGGTCGATCGGCAGGAGGGAGGCCTCGTGACCCCAGTACTCGAAGAGGCACTTCGAGCTGGCGACCGCCAGGTCGTCGAGGACGCCGCGGTCGTACGGCCCCAGGCGCGAGAACAGCGGCAGGTAGTGGGCGCGGACGAGCACGTTCACGCTGTCGATCTGAAGCAGGCCCAGCCGGCCGATTTCGCGGCGCATCGAGGCGGTGCCGACCTCCGGCGGGCGCCGACGCGAACCGAAGCCCTGGGCCGTCAGCGCGATACTGCGCGCCTCCAGATCCGACAGTTCGGTTGTCAGGGCCATTCTCCACGGCACGGGCAGTCGCGGCGGAAGCGCGTAGGGATCCGGAACACGCCTGGGCGCTCACCTCAATCGCGCGATAGCAGCTTGTTCCCTGGCGCCTCAAGGATTACCAACGGAATTCGCGGAGGGCATATACTTCTGCAAATCAAATCACGTCGAGGTGGCGGCATCCATTATGACTCGGCAGATTGCTGACAGTATAGATTTGGGGTCCGGCACGTTTTTTCTATACCCGATGGTCTCTCTGCTGCCGCCCGGGCATCCCCGTTTGGATTACTGTGAATTCAGCCGGAGGGGCAGCACCGCTAACTACAGGGGCTACACGGCCAGGTGGGCCATCGCGGGAGCGCACCTTTACCTGCACGGGTTCGGCGGAGAAGCGGAGGACGGTTTCGGCCCGAGCGTCCGGAGTAAGCGGCCGAAGCGACAGATCGGCATGCTCGACGTCCATGAGGTCGACACGCCGGTGCCGGCCTCATGGTTCTCCGGCGATCTCTACTGTCCGTCAGGCAACGCCCCGGGCACCCGATGGGATCAATTCACCCCTGAGGAATTCCTCCTGTTCAGGATCGTGCGCGGCAGGGTGGTCGCGCGCATGACGGCGCCGAACACCGGTGAAGAGGTGGACGCGTATTTCGACGCCGCGACTCCCCTGCTGGATCGGTTCATCGAGGCCGGTGGTGCCTTCTCCCGCGAGATCGCACCCGGGCCCTTGGAAGGACTGGCGGAAGCGCTGCACGATCGCGGAGACACGGTTGCCCGTCGGCATCTCGCCGGCCTGCTGTGGCAGGCGGGTGCGGCCGATCTGCGGGCGCTGGTCCCGGCGCTGACATCGGTCCAGGAGCCCGACGTTCTGCGGTGGATCGGTTACGCGCTGAGCAGGATCGGACCCGACGCCGCGGTCGCGATCCCCGATCTGATGCGCGTGCTGGCTGAGACCGACGACGCGGAAGTCGCCAGGGCCATGGCGTACGCGCTTGCCGGCATCGGGCCGGCCGCGGCACACGTCTTCCCGTCGGCAATACCGCTCGTCCTGACGCGGTGCGGACAGCAAGCGGACCGGCAGCTCGAACTGTTCGTCCACAACCTGGAGCGCGCCGGTCCACAGATGATCGACGTGCTGATCGCCGGCATGCTCGCTGCCCACGATACCAAGGTCGCCTACGATATCGCCTTCGCCCTCGGTCGGATGGGCCTCGCCGCCGTCCTGCCGCTCTACGTGGCGCTCGCGACCGCCGGCGACGATCGGCAGAGGTCGGTGCTAGCCCGCGCGCTCGGCCGGATCGGTCCGGATGCCGGCATGGCCTTGGACCTGCTCCTCGATAGGCTGCGGCAGGCAGGTGACGACGCTGTACGCAGCACCATGATGGGTGCCGTGACCGAGATCGGCCTGCGGTCGCCGGCCGACCTTCATTCCCTCCGCACGGTCTTCCGTGCCACGAACACCGAACGCGTTCTTCGAAGCGCCGCAGAAGCGGCCGCCACCCTCGGAACTGACGCGCTGGGCTTCCTCCTCGAGGAGTTCGAGGCCGGCGGCCCCGCCGCCAGGATCCCGATCGCGAAGGTGCTCGGCGACTTCGGTGCGGAGGCCGCCGCAGCCGTCGACGCTTTCGCCCTGGCGGCTGAGAGCTCGCCCGACCGCGCGCTGCTCGACGCTCTGACTCAGGCCCTGGCGAAGATCGGAGCGCCCGCGGATGTGCTCTTCACCGCGAGGATCAGGGCGCTGCTGCATGTGCCCGGTGGGTACTGGGCGGATGACGGCCTGACCGGCATGCAGAAGGCGCTGGACGCCGGCCTGCGTCTGCCAGAGCATCACGTCCGGGATCTGGTCTCGGCGCTCGTCAGATTCGGAGCCTCGTCGATCGGGCGCCCGATTGCCAAGATGCTGGGCTCGACTGGCAGGCACGCGGCCGAGCCGCTTCTGAGCGCGCTCGACCGGGTGCAGGATCCAGACACGCGTACGGTGATCTTCTATGCGCTGGGCCTGGTCGGCGAGCCGGCGCAGGCCGCCATGGACGACGTCGTGATCGCCTTGTCGACGGCCGACAACGATCGGCTCCGCCTGCAGCTCGTCGACGATCTCGTCCGCATGGGCCAACCCGACGAGAGGCACATGGCCACCCTCGCGGACGTGCTGGTTCGATCGTCGTTCCGTCCGGTCTGGTGGCGCCTGGGCCTCGTCCTCGCGGGCTTCGGGGCGCCGGCGGTCGTCACGCTCGTCCGGGTTCTGGATGATGCATCGGATGACGGGCTATGCGCCGCCATGGAGAACGCGCTCCTCGAGGTCGCCGCCGCGGATGCCGCTGCCAGAGCCGCGCTGCTCGCGGCCGTCCGACACGGGGCGCGTCCGCGGACGAAACGCGCGATCCAGGCTGCCTTGAACCAATCGAGCCGATGATGGATGGGGGGCGTCCGGCGAGGTCTGATGCGGGAGGTGGGATGCTCGAGGACGGTCAGCCGACGAGACGGTCATGACATCGCTGCGGGAGATCTCATCGGCGGATGTCGCGTCGATCCTCGCCCTGAACAGCGCGCACGTGGCCGAACTCTCCCTGCTCGACGAACAGGGACTCTCCGAACTCGTGGCCGGAAGCTTCCATGCGCGCCGGACTGGTCGCGAAGAGGCATTCCTGATTGCCCTCGACGAGCGGCACCCGACCTATGCGAGTCCGAACTACCTTTGGTTCCGGCGCCGCTACCGCCGCTTCGTCTACGTCGACCGGATCGTCGTTGCGGAGCACGCCCGCGGCCGCGGGCTCGCGCGTACGCTCTACGAGGACCTCTTCCGGCAGGCGTCTGAGGCCGGCCACGATCTGATCGTGTGCGAGGTCAACTCGGTGCCGCCCAACGCGGCCTCGGACGCCTTCCATGCACGGCTCGGCTTCGCGGAGGTCGGCGCGGCCGTCATACACGGCGGCGCCAAGACGGTGCGCTATCTCGCCCTCCGCCTGCAGGCGGTCTGATCCGGTCGAAGCCGATGGCGGGTCAGGATGACGACGGCATCCGGTTGAGCCCCGCCGGAGGTCTCCCGCCGGGGTGCTGCTGAACGACCGGGCTGGGCGGATCTCCGGCGGTCGGCTTCCTGGCTTCGCCCTCGAGAAGCGGAGGTTCGTCGGACCCCGTGCGGGGCGGATCTCACGCAGCCACCGGCTTCTCCAGATGGAGATACGTGGGGTCGAACTCGGCAACCCGCAGAAGCTCGTCCCAGGCCTCGATGACCAGCGTGCTGCTTCGGAGCGTGATCAGGGCCAGGCCGCGCATGTCCCGCAATACGCGATTGACATGCACGGGCGTGAGACCCAGCGCGTCGGCCAGGTCGTTCTGGGTGGTCGGCATCCGGCAGCGAAAATCCCCCGCCAATCCCACCGCCTGAAGCTTCAGGTACATCTCGCAGAACAGGTGCGCGATCCGCTCGAACGCCGAGCGACGCCCCAGCCCGGTGATCCACTCGCGGAAGATCCCGGCGTCCACCAGGGTGTCGCGCCACAGGAGCGCGCCGATGCTGGGGAAGTTCACCGTCAGCTCTCGCAGGCTCTCGTGTGGGATGAACGCGACGGTCGCCTTCGTCACCGTAGCGAGGCTATGGTCCATGGTGGGCAGGTGGAGGGTCTGCAGATCCGGGACATCGCCGGCGATGTGGAACGACAGGATCTGCCGCCTGCCTTCATGCAGCAGCTTGTAGCGGCACGCCCAGCCATCGAGGATCAGGCAACAGTGCGAGGGCCTGTCGCCGTCGCGCACGATGTCCTGCCGTGCGTTGAGGGTTTGGGTCCTCACGGGCAGGCCCTGGATGGCCTGACGCTCCACATCCGAGAGGGTCCCGATACTCTCCAGCTTGCGCAGGAGCATGGCCATGGAATGCTGGTCGGAACTCGGGGGCATGTGGCCTCGCCTTGCATTGCAGGTGGAAGCACACAGCTCTCCCAGCCATCGGCACCCGGACTCGCGCCGCCGATGATGGAGGCAGCCTAGAACACAGATCAAAGTAGCCGTATTACCTACGCTAGCTTGGCCGTTGATCGGCGCAGAACGATCCTCCCTCTCCGATCAATCAGGCATCGGGCGGCGAAATTTTCCATTCCCCCGCGAGGGTCAGGGTCGCAACGTAGAGGAGGGCCGCCTTCTCGTCCCGGATCGAGATCTTGAACACGCGGCTCTCGCCGTCGGGGATCTGTTGCTGCGCCATCTCGCGCAACGCCCGCTGCGCGAGGTCCCGCGCGGCTCTGACGCCTGCAAATTCGCGCCCGGTGTCGTCGCGGACCGGCAGAAGGCCGTCGTCCGTATCGAAGTAGTAGCGTGGCATTCGGAGACTCCGTCGGCCAAGAGCGGGAGCACGTGCATCCCCCAGCCGTTGACGCTCGGCAGATCCTGCCAACGATAATGGCTCATGCGGCGATCTTCGTCGCCGAGCAACAACATGAGCAACCTTGACCGCAGACAGGTAAGAGCGCCGAATACGGCGGTGGGCAACCTGATCGATCGCGCTGCTATGCGGAATGGCCGCCCTCCGGCCGCTGAAGGTGGAGGTACTTGGGATCGAACTCGGCGAATGCCTTCAGCCGCTCGACAGCCGGGATGTGCAGCCGTTTGCTCTTCCACTCGGCCAGCCCTTTGACGCGCAGCTCCCTGAGGACGCGGTTCACATGCACGTCGGAGACCCCGAGCGCGTCAGCCAGATCCGCCTGTGAGATCGGGAAATCGAAGCTGTCCTCGCTCGCGCGGCCGACCGCCTGCAGGCGCACGAGCAGCTCGCAGAACAGGTGGGCCATCTGTCGATCGGCCTCACGCTGGCCCATGTTCACGAGCCATTCCCGCAGTGTGCCCTCGTCGGCCAGGGTTGCCCACCACAGCGCCCGCGTGATGCGGGGCTGATGCGCGGTCAGGTCGTCGATGGTTGCGCGGGGGATGTCCACGACGGTGCAGCCCCAGCCCGTGCCGATACTGTGGTCCATCTCACCGAGGATCGCGACGTGCAGGTCGCAGAAGTCGCCGGGCACCAAGAAGGCCATGATCTGGCGCCGTCCGTCCGGCAGGAGCTTGTAGCGGCATGCGAAGCCCTCCATGACGAGGTGCACTTCCTCCGGCCGCTCACCCTCGCGGATGATGTCCTGTTTGGCGCCCACGTGGCGTGTCCGAGCGGATAAGTTCCGCAGAAGGGCGCGATCCTCGTCGTTCAGGTCGGCTCCGTGTTCGAGCTTCATGATCAGCGGGTTGGTCATCCTCTCCTCCGAACGCGCGACCGCGCTGGAGCGCAGCGCCGTGGACCTCCTGCTCTGCGCCGGCCAGGCGCTCGGTCCGATCGGAACCGACACGGCCACTCAGCAAAACGGCAGCGGCGGGCGCGTTCCATCACCCTCAGAGGTCGGGCAGCCTCGACCTGGAGCGAACCCAGGCCCGCGCGGGTGGTTTCCCGGCCATGACCGGAATGACGGGGATGCCGTGCCACGCTACCTGATCGACACCAATGACGACGACACCTTCGTCGAGGACGACGTCGGTCAGGATCTGCCGAACGCCGAAGAAGCTCGCAAGGCGGCCCACAGGGCTCTGACGGACATGGCGCGGGATAAGATGCCGGATGGGGACGGGCGGACGTTCTGCGCCAGCGTGCGCAACGAGGCAGGCACCGTCATCTACAAGGCAACGCTAACGCTCGATGGCGAGTGGAAAGCCGAACCTCAATTCCAGTGACGCCCCGGTACGACAGCCGTAGGCGGCCACGGCCACCCGCCGAAATAGTTTCATCGATGCTTCGTGCGGCGCAGCATGGCGGCCTCGATATCGGATTTTCGAACCCTCGCGCGCGGTCGGTCGACACTCAATCGACCGCGGCCTGCAAGCTGCCGTCGTATTCCCGGCCTGCTCCGAACATGCGGACGATCCTCGGACATCTCTGACACCAGCCATCTGCGGCTACCGTTCGACGCTGGATCCGGGTGGCGCGCCGCGACGAAGACCCGCGGACGCAGCACCCTATCGCCGAAACGGATCCAGCGACCTGCCGTGTCCGCCCGTCAGGACCGGAGATAGCGTCGAGAAGAGGTCGAAGCGGAATAGAGTGAGGCCCCGCTCGTCCGTCACTTCGATGTGCCATTCGTCGCTGAGGGCAATCCGATGAGCTTCGTCTCTGAGGATGGAACCGGCCAAGTTGATTGCTGCGACCCGAGCGTCCTGCCAGTTGGCTAGCTCGGTGCCGGTATCGTCGGGTGCGCTGACACCATCGTAGACGTTGAAGAAGAATCGACTCACCGAGATCTCCGCGTCTCGGGCGAAGATCGAAGTCTTCACCACCTGGCCGGCCCGCAGCGGGTTCCGATCGAGCCGCGTTGTTGCACGAGATGCGCACCGCTTCCCTCGGCCACGTTAGAATTCCTCGACGCCGCGCTGGCGTGCCGCATCGTGAGCATCATCGGCACGGTCGCCGACCGTCTACGCGCGAGGACTTCGATCCGAGGTGCGGCGGGTCGGATCCGAATGGCCGGTTCCGAGACGGATCGTCCGCGGTCTCGCGCCGGATCTCGGTGACCGAGCAATCCGTGAGCGTGGCGGTGTCGGCTTCACCGCGTTGCCCCTCAGGATCGGCGACTCTCCACGCGTCCGAGACGCGCAATGGCCGTTGGCACGAGCGGGATATGGCCGAACGCTGTCTGACTGCTTCCGCCGGTCAGGCACAGGAGAGTGGAGCTCCTACGCGGGTCGGGCGATCGCGTCGAGGACACCTGAGGTCATCCGTCTGCGCCTCCGCTCACTGGGCTAGCGTCACGAGGCCTCTGCTCGCGCCGAGAACTGCGTCACTTCGCTCGTCACCCAGCAAGGCGGAAACCGTGCATCCACGCGAGAGTTGCAACCTACATCAGACTCCCGGCGGCCGATCGTCCTGGGCCAGGGTCCATGGCCAGGACTTAGCGCGGGATGGTGCGTCGCGTCGGGAAGAGAAAAGGCGGAACGTGGCCAACCTCAGGCTCCTCCAGGCGGCGGTCGAGGCGACCGCGGAGGCCATCCTCATCACCACGGCGGACCTCGACGAGCCAGGCCCCGCTATCGTCTACGCCAACCCGGCCTTCACCCGGCTCACCGGCTACGCGGCGGAGGAGGCGGTGGGGCGAAGCCCGCGTTTCCTCCAGGGGCCCGGCACCGACCGCGCAGTTCTAGACAGGACACGCGCGGCGCTCTCCGCCGGCGAGCCGTTTCAAGGGGAGACCCTCAACTACCGCAAGGACGGATCGACCTACCTGGTCGAGTGGCTGATCACGCCGGTTCGGGACGAGGACGGGCGCGTCACCAACTGGGTCTCCGCCCAGCGTGACGTCACGGAGCGACGCTCCTTCGAGGACCGCCAGGCGCTCATGGTCCGCGAGCTTCACCACCGGGTGAAGAACACCTTGGCCACCGTCCAGGCCGTGCTCAACGCCACCCTGCGCTCGTCGGTGACGATGGGCGAGTTCTCCCGGGCCTTCACCGGCCGGATCGTGTCGCTCGCCAGGACGCACGCGCTGATCACCGAGGATCAGGCCCAGGTCGCCTCGTTCGAGGGCCTGCTTCGCTCCGAACTCGACCCCTACAACGAGCGCGGCCGCATCACCCTCGAAGGCCCGAGGCTCAAGCTGCCCTCGGAACTGGCGGTGCCCGTCAGCATGGCCCTGCACGAGCTGACCACCAACGCGCTCCGGCACGGAGCCCTGGCGCACCCGGAAGGTCGGATCGCCGTGACTTGGCTGGTGGAGGACGACGGGAGCGGGCGGCGCCTGGCCTGGACCTGGAACGAGCATGACGGACCACCGCCGGCTCTGCCGACGCGAGAAGGTTTCGGCATGCGGTTGCTCAACAAGATCCTCACCGCCCAGACGGCCGCGGAGGTCGATGTCGCCCGCGATGCCGACGGTCTGCGTATCAACGTCCGAGTCCCGCTCTCGCAGGACTAGAGGACCGAGGCCGGGAGGCCGGCCGGGACACCGAGTAACCGCGGAAGGCAGGCAAGGCTCGAGGCGTCAGGCTGCCGAAGCGTGCCCGGCGAAGTCCCGGATGGCCGCGACCATCGCCCCGCCGTCGAACGGCTTGCCGAAGTAGACCCCCCGTGCCGGCATCGAGGTCGCGCGCGGCGGCCGCGGCGCCGAGGAGGTCAGGATCATCTCGATGGGGGGCCAGCGGTCGCGGATCAGGGCCGCCAGCTCGAGGCCCATCACCGACCCGCGCGTGTCGAGGTCGCCCACGACGACACGGATGTCCGACCGCTGCTCCAGGATGCGGATTGCCTCGCAGGTCGTGCGCGCCTCGACCACGTCGCAGCCGGCCGCCTCGATGTAGTCTGACAGGCTCATCGCCAGCAGGGGATCGTCCTCCAGGAGAAGGACGATGGGGCGGGTGACCCGATCGTCGTTTGTCACATCACCCTCGGAACGTCCGGATGCCGCCCGCATCAGGACGCTTGAACCTGCGCAAGTGGGGCGCGGAACGCCGCCGAAAACCCCTCGGCGCCGTATTCGAGCGCGGCGTCGCGCGTGCCGACTAGGCCCGTGCGGATCAGTCGCGTGCCGAACCCGCGCCGCGCCGGCTCGACGGCGGGAGGGCCGCCGCACTCGCGCCAGCGCAGCTCGAGAGTGGCCTCGTCACCCTGCAGCACCGCCCACGACACGTCGACGTGCCCGCCTACGGCCGACAGGGCGCCGTACTTGGCCGCGTTGGTGGCGAGCTCGTGCAGCAGCAGCGAGAGCGACAGCACCGCCGAGGGCGCCAGGGCGATCTCCGGACCCGATAGGACGAACCGGTCCATGGCCGCGTGCGGCCCGAGCACGTTGGCGGCGACCGCGCGGAGCGACGCGGCCGACCAGGCATCCTGCAGCAGCACGTCGTGCGCCCGCGACAGCGCCATGATCCGGCGCTCGAACGCCTCCACGGGCTCGCGCTCCGGAATCGACCGCAGCGTCTGACCGGCGATGCTCTGGACCACCGCCAGCGTGTTCTTGAGGCGGTGCGACAGCTCGTGGTTCAGCAGGTCCTGCCGCTCCTCGGCGCGCACGCGGGCGACCGCCAGGCGGAGCCGGGACGCGACGTCCCGGATGAACGCCAGTTCCGGCCCGTTCCAGTCCCGCGGCCGGGCGGTGCTGACGTAGAGCAGCGCCACGAAGGCGCCGCGCTCGAACACGGGGGTGTTGACGAAGGCGCGCGCGCTGCGTTCCTCCAGCGCACCGGCGTGTTCGCGCGTGCGCGGGTCGGTCCGGCAGTCGCGGACGATGACGGTCTCGCCGCGCTTCAGGTCCTCGATGTACGAGCCGTAGTCGCGGAAGTTCAAGGTGCCGGCGAGGGTCGTGGCGCCGCCGGTGGTCCAATCGCGCTCGACCGTGATGCTCTCCCGCTGCGGGTCGACGTCGCCGTAGCCCACCAACATGGCACCGAGGGTGGTGCCGAGGATCTCGCAGGTGATGAGCGTCATCTCGTCGACGCCCGTGAGGTCGCGCAGCCGGTCGCTCAGCGCGATCAGCGCGGAGCGGCGCGCCTCCGCCTGGACCCGGTCCGTGATCTCCATGAAGATCACCCCGAACCGCTCGTCGGCGAGCGGGAAGGCGCGACCTTCGTACCAGCGCGCGAGCGTGCCGACCTGGCGGGTGAACGTGACGGGCTCGCCGGTGGAGACCACGTCGGCGAACTCGTCGACCCAGGCGTCCTCGATGCCGGGAAAGACCTCGCGGACGGTGCGCCCGATCACCGTCGTCGGGTCGACGCCGACGAGCTCGCCCCAGGCCGCGTTCACGTCGACGTAGCGCCAGTCCCGGATCACCCCCGCGGCGTCGCGGATGACCTCGCCGACGATGAAGCCCTCGCTCAGGCGCTCGAACAGGCCGCGCCAGTGCGCCTCGCCGGCCTTGAGGGCGTCCTCGGCCACGTGGCGCTCGGTGACGTCCTGCACCGTGCCGAACATCTGGACGACCCGGCCATCCGGGTCGCGGACGAAGTCGGCCCGGCGCGCGATCCAGCGCAGCGCGCCGTCGTCGGCCCGGCGAATGCGGTACCGCACGTCGGCGGTGGCGGTGCCGTCCCGCCTCGTCCCGTGGGTGGAGGCGTTTGCCCGGTCCTCCGGCAAGATCCGCGCCTCGAGGGTCTCGGCCGTGTACAGGCCCGTCGGGGGCACCCCGAAAAGCCGCGCGAGGACCGGCGAGACGCTCATCCGGCCGGTGTCGACCGCGAGTTCGAAGGTCCCGATCCCGCCGGCTTCCTGGGCGAGGCGCGAGCGCCGGTCGCTGTCCCGCAGGGCCCGCTCGCCGTCCAGGCGTTCGTAGACCGCGGACATCAGTCGCGCGACGGTCGCGAAGAATGTCAGGGTCTCCTCGTCGAAGACGGCGCGCTGCGTCGAGGCGAACGAGATGACGCCGCGCAGCGTGCCGCGGCTCATCAACGGGTACCCGGCGTAGGCGTCCAGGCCGATGGCGCGCGCGTTCGCGTAGGCTTCCTCCCCCGAGCCCTGGAGCCCGGCGAGCACCAGGGGCTGCCTGCGCTCGGCCACGATCCCGCACAGCGGCGCGCCGAGGGGCAGGCGGCGCAGGAAGTCCTCCACGTCCGCCGTCGCGTTGAGGGAATGCGTCAGGCGAAGCGCCTCGCCGTCCGGCCAGAGATCGTAGGTGTAGCTGCGGTCGAACCCGAGCGTGCCGGCGCTCGCGGACAGGATCGGGTCGAGCACGGCGGCCGGGTCCTCGGCGTTGAGCAGCGCCTGCGAGGCGCGCGCCAGGACGTCGAGGTGGCGGTTGCGGCGAAGCCTGTCACGCTGGAGGTCCAGCACGGCGTCGCGGTGCTCCACGGCGCGCCGCATCGACAGGAGCTCCGTCACTTGGCGGGACAGCGCGCGCAGGTCGTCCGCCTGCTCGCGCGTGAGACCGGCCGGGCGGGGAACGGTGTCGATGACGCACAGGCTGCCGAGCACATGGCCCTCGGGCGTGCGCAACGGCGCGCCGGCGTAGAACCGGATGTGCGGGTCGTCGGTGACGAGCGGGTTGGCGGCCGTGCGCGGATCGGCGGTCAGGTCTGGGATGACCAGGAGGTCGGGCTCGGGCAACGCGAACTTGCAGACCGAGCGGTCGAGATCGGTCTCGCAGTGGGGGAAGCCGACGCGGGCCTTGAACCACTGCCGGTCGGCGGCGACGAGGCTGACCAGGGCCACCGGCGTGGCGCACAGGCGCGTGGCCAGCCGCACGATGTCGTCGAAGCCCTGCTCGGGGAGCGTGTCGAGGATGGAGAGGGCGTCGAGGGCCGTCAGGCGGGCCGGGTCGAGGACGGGACTGCTGGGGTCGGGCTGCATCGCGATGGTGGGTTCGAACGGCAGGCCCTCTCGCGCCCGTGGCCACGGTTCTAGCGACGGAGCCGCGGTTTGCCATTGTATTTCGCGCATTTCCGGGCGTTGAAATCCCGCCCTTCCGGTCCTTTCGACCCGATAGAGACGAAAGGACACAGGCTGCGCGTTCGAGGATCGGCAGGCGTTGGCCCCGGCCCGCGCGCCGATCAGGGACGAGGTCATGGGCGACGAGGATCTTCGGGGGGAGGTCGGCGCGTTCGCGAGGCAGGCGCTGATGGAACTCGGCTACCGAGCCGCCTGGGTGGAGGACGCGCAGGCCGCCCTGGCCGGGATTGAGGCGTCGGCCCCGCGGTACGAGGTGGTCTTCTCGGACGTGGCGATGCCCGGGATGAACGGGGTCGACCTCGCCCGGGAGATCCGCCGCCGCCGGCCCTGCCTGCCCGTCGTCCTCACCTCGGGGTACAGCCGCATCCTGGCTTCGGAAGGCGCCGACGGCTGTCCGCTGCTGGGCAAGCCCTACGCGGTCGCCGACCTCGGCCGGGCCCCGCGCAGGGCGCTGCGGGAGCGTTCGTGGCCGCCTTCCGGCTGACCCGGGATCCCCGCAGCGGAATACCCCGTCCGAGACCGCGTCTGCCCGGCGTCCCGTGCGTTGACGTTCACCGCAGGTGGGACGGATAGGGGGAACTCGGCCATGCCGTCGGACACGCCACGTCCCGGGGACGATCCATTGCCGCCCGTCGGCGACCCGCCGCCCGATCCCGCGCCGCCGGAGGGCGATCCGCCGACCGAGCCGCCGGCGCCGCGGCCGCCAGGCCCGATCGACGTATTCTGAGATCGCGCGCCGCCGTCCCGCTGGCGCGATCGCGGGACGGCATCCGCGTTCGTCGAACCGTCGAACCTTCAAGCGGCGCCCGCCCGCCCTACCTCATGGCGGTTTCCCGACCCATAGGGTACAGCCTTCGACGAACCGCTGATGCGTCCTCAGGCCCGTCGCACCCTATCCGACCGAGGCCTATCCAGCACGCATGATCGCTTCTCAACCGGACCCGGGGACGATGTCCCGCGAGCAACTCGAAGCCGAGGTCCGGCGTCTGCGCGGCCACTCGACCTCGCTGGCGCAGATGTTCGAGCAGGCACCCAGCTTCATCGCCTTGCTGAGCGGCCCGGAGCACCGCTTCACCCTCACCAACGCCGCTTACCAACGGGCCGTCGACGGACGCCACGTCACCGGGCGCACCGTGGCCGAGGCGCTGCCCGAGGCCGCCGCCCAGGGGTACGTCGAACTGCTCGACGAGGTTTTCCGTTCGGGCAAGCCTCACAGGGCCACGGGCGCGAGGCTCGACCTCCTGACCGCGCCCGGCAGCGCGCCCCGGGAGCGCTACCTCGACTTCGTCTACCAGCCGATCACCGACGGGGACGGGCGGGTCAGTGGCATCTTCGTGGAGGGCCACGATGTCACCGAACGGACCCGCGCCGAGGCCGCGCTGCGGGAGAACGAGGCGCGCTACCGGACCCTGTTCGAGAGCATCGAGGTCGGGTTCTGCATCATTGAGATGAGGTTCGAGGGTGACCGCGCCGTCGATTACCGCATCGTCGAGGCCAACCCCGCCTTCGTGCGGCAGACAGGGGCCGACGTCGCCGGCAAGTGGGTGAGCGAGTTCGCGCCGAACCTGGAGCGACACTGGTTCGACACCTACGGCCGCGTCGCGCTGACCGGCGAGCCCGCGCATTTCGAGCATTACGCCGACGTGTTCGGGCGGTGGTTCGACGTGCGGGCCCTGCGCACGGGCGAGCCCGCGGGGAACCGGGTCGCCATCTTCTTCTCGGACATCACCGAGCGCCGCCGGGTCGAGCAGCGCGCCGAGGCCGGCGAGCGCGAGTTGCGCCTGATCGCGGACGCCTTGCCGGTGCTCATCGCCTTCATCGGCAGCGACCTCGTGTACCGCTTCGCCAACAAGGCCTACGAGGACTGGTTCTTCCTTCCGCCCGACCAGGTCGTCGGCAGGGATGTCCGCGACCTGCTCACCCCGGAGGCTTTCGCCGCGCGCGAGCCCTTCATGAGACGGGCCCTCGGCGGTGAGCCCGTCACCTTCGAGATGGACTGGCCCCATCGGGACGGCCGCGGCCGCGTCGCGGAAATCCGCTATCTGCCCCGCCGGGCAGCCGACGGTCGCGTCGACGGCTACCACGTCTTCGTGCAGGACGTGACCGTCCGCGTTCAGGCGGAGGCCGACCTCGCCCGCCAGGTCGCGGCCCGCACGGCCGAGCGCGACCAGGTCTGGCAGGCATCCTCCGACCTGCTGTGCGTGGCCAACCTCGACGGTCATTTCATCAGCCTCAACCCGGCTTGGCCCCGGACCCTCGGTTGGACCGAGGCCGAGATGAGGACGCGCCCGTTCCTCGATTTCGTCCATCCCGACGACATCGCGGCGACCGTGGCGGCGGCGGAAGGGCTCGCGCGCGGGCAGGCGCAGTTGACCTTCGAGAACCGCTACCTCCACAAGGACGGCGGCCACGTCTGGCTATCGTGGAACGCGGTGCCGCGCGACGGCCTGATCTACGCCTCCGTGCGCGACGTGACCGAGACCAAGCGGCAGGCCGAGGCCCTCGCCAGGACCGAGGAGGCCCTGCGGCAGTCGCAGAAGATGGAGGCCGTGGGGCAGCTCACCGGCGGCCTCGCGCACGATTTCAACAACCTGCTCGCCGGCATCTCCGGCTCGCTGGAGCTGATGCAGACCCGGATGGGCCAGGGCCGGATGGGCGACCTCGACCGCTACATGACGGTCGCCCAGGGCGCGGCCAAGCGCGCCGCCGCGCTGACCCACCGTCTGCTCGCCTTCTCGCGGCGCCAGACGCTCGACCCCAAGCCCACCAACGTGAACCGCCTCGTCCACGACATGGAGGAGTTGGTCCGGCGCACCGTCGGTCCGGCCATCCACCTGGAAGTGGTCGGCCTCGCGGGTCTGTGGCCGGCGCTGATCGACCCGGGGCAGTTGGAGAACGCGCTGCTCAACCTGTGCATCAACGCCCGCGACGCGATGCCGGACGGCGGCCGCATCACCATCGAGACCGCCAACAGGTGGATCGACGAGGCCGGCGGGCGGCAGCACGACTTGGCACCGGGTCAATACCTGAGCGTCTGCGTGACCGACACGGGCACCGGCATGGCCCCCGACCTGATCGAGAAGGTGTTCGAGCCGTTCTTCACGACGAAGCCCACCGGCGAGGGTACAGGCCTCGGCCTGTCCATGGTCTACGGCTTCGCCCGCCAGTCCGGCGGGCAGGTGCGGATCTACTCGGAGGTCGGTGAGGGCACGATGGTCTGCCTGTACCTGCCGCGCCACTACGGCGAGGCGGATGAGGACGAGGTCGGGCGCCGGCTCGCCGAGGTCGAGCAGGCGGGCCAAGGCGAGACGGTGCTGATCGTCGACGACGAGCCCTCGGTGCGCATGCTGGTCACCGAGGTGCTGGAGGACCTGGGCTACACCGCCATCGAGGCCGCCGACAGCGTCGCCGGCCTCAAGGTGCTGCAGTCGGACGTGCGCATCGACCTGCTGGTGACCGACGTCGGCCTGCCGGGGGGCATGAACGGGCGCCAGATGGCGGACGCCGGTCGCGAACGGCGCCCCGACCTGAAGGTGCTGTTCATCACCGGCTACGCCGAGAACGCCGTGCTCGGGAACGGCTACCTGCGCCCCGGGATGCAGGTTCTCACCAAGCCCTTCGTGCTGGAGACGCTCGCCACCCGCATCAAGGACCTCATCGCCGAGGCTTGATCCTCGCCGCCCCGAGCGGCCGCGAACCTCGGAGCGCCGTGGGTTGCCGGACCGCCCATGCGGTGCTGTTGCCGCCGGTAGCGCCGCAGACCTCGCCAGGCTCGGAGCGCCACCGGCCGGCCGGGACGGCCCGGGGGCGCCTCAGCGCCGCCCCCAGCGGCTGTTCGCCGGAGAACTGCAGCGCCGCCCAGAACGGGCCCGGCGCCACGGCGTTCGGCGAGCGCCTTCGGGAAGGCGACGACGCCGGCCTCGGTGGCGGCGTGGGCGACCAGGATCTGTGGAGAGTTCTAGGCCACAACCGAGGCGGTGTCAGGGATAGCGCGCCTGCCGGCATGTGCAGCGGCCCATGTCCGCTTCGGAGATGTCGCCGCGGGGCACAGTACGACCGGGATGGGCGCATCATTGCCACAGTTGCGGCGGGACGTCCGCCATCGGGGTCCGCGCCGCCGCATGTGGCCGCATGTGAATGACGGCGCCGGGTCGATCTCTCCCTGTCCGCTTCCGCGCGGCGATGACGCGGAAGCGGACGTTCAGGGCTCGTTCGGCGTCTCGGGCACGCCGGCGACGACAGGAGCGGTTCAGGCGGCGCGGACGGTTGCGAGGAAGCGGCTGACCTCGGCACCGAGATGCTCGGATTGCCGCGACAGCTCGGAGGCCGCCGACAGGACTTGGCTGGCCGCCGCCCCCGTCTCCTCCGAGGCCTGCGCGACGCCGGCGATGTTGCCCGTCACCGCGCTGGTGCCCGCCGAGGCCTGCGCGACGTTGCGCACGATCTCCTGGGTGGCCGCCCCCTGCTGCTCCACCGCCGCCGCGATCGACGTCGCCACGGTGTCGATCTCCCGGATCCGCCCCGTGATCCCGCCGATCGCCGTCACCGCCTGCGCGGTCACCCCCTGAACCTCGCCGATCTGGCGGGCGATCTCCTCGGTCGCCTTGGCGGTCTGCTCGGCCAGCGCCTTCACCTCGGAGGCCACCACCGCGAAGCCCCGCCCCGCCGCACCCGCCCGCGCCGCCTCGATCGTGGCGTTGAGCGCCAGCAGGTTGGTCTGGCCGGCGATGCCCGAGATCATCCCGACCATGTCGCCGATCCGCGCCGCGTTCTGGCTCAGCGCCTGGACGAGGTGGGCGGTCTGGTCGGCCTCGCCCACCGCGGCCTGGGCGAGATGGGCCGAGCCGGTCACCTGCCGGCCGATCTCCTGCACGGAGGAGCCGAGCTCCTCGGCGGCGGCCGCGACCGTGTTGACGTTGGTCGAGGCCTCCTCGGCGGCGGCGGCCACGCCGGTGGACTGCGCGGCGGTCTCCTGGGCGGTGGCGGTCATCTGCTGGGCGGTGGCCTGCAGTTCGGTGGCCGAGGACGAGACCATGCCGACGATGCCGCCGACCGCGCGCTCGAAGCCGTCGGCGAGCTCGACCATGGTGCGGCGGCGCTCGGCGGCGGCGGCCGCGTCGGCGCGGCGCTTGACCTCGGCCTCCTCGGCGGCCTTGCGGGCGACCATGGCCTTGATGCCCTCGACCGCCTGGCCGACGGCGCCGATCTCGTCGCCGCGGCCGGCCTCGCGGATCTCCGCGTCGACCTCGCCGCGCGCCATCCGCTGCAGAACGCCGACCAGGCTGCCGAGCGGACGGGTGACCTGCAGGACGATCGTGTAGACGCCGTAGGCGATGCTGAGCGCGGCGAGAACGAGCGCGGCCAGGAGCGCGAGGCGCGACCAGCCGGCGGTCGTCTCGGAGCGCCGGAATTCCGCCTCGGCTTCCCGAACCTGCAACGCGCTCAGCTTGCTCAGAGTCGCGTTGGTGGCCTGCATGCTCTTCAAGAGATCCGCGTGCGTGGCCTCGAAATCCGAGGCGGCACCGGCGGCGACGCGCTCAAGGATCTCGGCGACGATCGCGTCGTTCCGGTCGATGCGCCCCTGCAGGTCCTTGGCGAGGGCTTCCTCTTCCGGGGTCAGGTAGGTTGCCAGATAGGCCGACCACTCCGTGCGGAGCTTCGTCAGGTCGCGCTCGATCTTGTCCCGGGCCTGGGCCGGCTCGATCTGCTTGCTGCGCAGCATGCGCGAGGCATCGATCAGGTCATCATAGGCGTCGCGGATGATGCTGAACTGCCGAAGGCAGACGACACGATCGTC
>NZ_CP087108.1 GCF_028583545.1 Methylobacterium sp. NMS14P
CGATCATCACCCGAACGACGCAAGCCAAAATAGGAAATCGTGCGGCTACGTACTCCGCCACAGCCGAGCTATGGCCGTCGCATCCGGCTCGTCGGGTGCCCTCCGAAAACCCGGTGAGCACGCCCGGTTTCGGTCTTGGTATCTTATAAGGGTTGGCCGGGTGGGCTCACGGGGTGAGCAGATCCGGTGAGAGGCAACTTCGAGGGATGATCAGCGCAACCATGCCGGCCAGACTTTCGACCCTCGCGGACCTTCGCAAAGCAGGCATCATCAGCAGCCGGGAAATCGTCGCGGCGATCGACTGCTTCATGCGAGATCCGGCGACCGGCCCTTACCGGTTCATGAGCGGCCATAGCCTCGACATCGCAGCCATCGTGGACGCGACGCCCGGCCTCGATCGGGTGGAGCGGGCTGGGCCGCAGGAAAAGACGTTCCGGAACGGGCTGGCGACCGCCCTCATGGCAGCGCGTCCGACCAAACCGTAACTTCCTGCCGCTCGGCATCGCGCCGATCCGTCCAAGAGGCAGGATCTTAGCGCCGCGAGTTCGGTTTGCCTGGGATGGCCCCGCGCTTTGGCGGCCGATCCTCCCAGGAGGCACCGCAATGAGCGACGGTATACCACTCCTGATCCTGGCCCTCGGCACTCTCGGCGGTATCTGGTTCATAGCCGCGGCGGCCCGCAAACAGGTCGCGGACGCCAAAGGCAGCCCGGAACGTTCGAACATTATCCACCATCATGGCGGTGAACCCCGGCCGAACATGGAAGGCACGGAGCATTGAGCCCCGCCAGCCAGGTGAACGACAACCGGCCCCACTGTGGATCGCCCGGCATCGCAGGCGGGCCTCCGGCACCGGCTCGCCTTGGCGAAATCCGCTACGCTGGTGGGTTGGCAGCCCAGGCCGGGATAGCCCTGCTTGTGCTCGCGATCGCTTTGATTTCGGATGGGTCGTGGTAGCTAGCCCAGGTGACCTGACCGGCTGGCTTTGGACCGGGCTGATTGAGAGGATCAGCCAGGACCGAAGGAGTCGGACATGCGGCGAGGTCAGAAGACGAGCGCGGAGCAGGTGGTACTGAAGCTGCGCCAGATCGAGGTGCAGACAGCCCAGGGCAAGAGTTTGTCACTGGCGTGCAAGGAGGCGGAGATCTCCGAGCAGAGTTATTATCGCTGGCGCAAGGAGTACGGCGGCCTCCAAGTCGACCAGGCCAGGAAGATGAAGGACCTGGAGCGCGAGAACGCGCGGCTGCGGCGGCTCGTGGCTGACCTGTCCCTGGAGAAGCAGGTGCTGGCGGACGTCGCCTCGGGAAACTTGTAGCCCCCGAGCGGTGCCGGCAGGCGGTCGACGGCATCCGGGAGAAGTACGGCCTCTCGGAACGTCACGCCTGCCGGATCGTCGGTCAGCACCGCGGCACGCAACGCTACGTGCCGACCGTGCTGACGGACGAGGATGAGCTGACCCGCGCCATCATCGCCCTGGCGTCCGAGTACGGACGCTATGGCTATCGCCGCGTCACCGCGCTGCTGCAGGCAGCAGGGTGGCAGGTGGGCAGGGATCGGGTTCAGCGCATCTGGCGTCGCGAGGGGCTGAAGGTCCCGCAGAAGCACCGGCCGCGCAGCCGGCTTTGGCTGAATGACGGCTCGTGCGTGCGGCTACGGCCGCTCCACCGCAACCACGTCTGGAGCTTCGACTTCGTGCAAGCGCGGACCCACGACGGACGCTCGCTCCCGGTCCTCACGCTGATCGACGAGCATAGCCGGGCTTGTCTGGCGCTGAAGGTGGCGCGACGCATCAACAGCGTCGGCGTGATCGAGACGCTGGCCGACGCCATGTGCCTGCACGGCATCCCGAAGCACATCCGCTGCGATAATGGCCCTGAGATGATCTCGAAGGCGCTGCGCAAATGGGTCGCCAAAGCTGGCTCGCAGATCCAGTACATCGCACCCGGCTCGCCGTGGGAGAACGGGTACTGCGAGAGCTTCAATGGAAAGCTTCAGGATGAGTGCCTGAGACAGGAGATTTTCTACTCGCTGAAGGAGGCACAGATCGTGATCGGTCTTTGGCAAACTACCTACAACCGCGTCCGGCCGCACTCGTCCCTGGGCTATCGGCCGCCCGCGCCTGTCAGCTACCCGGATCTGGCCTTCCGGCTACCCATGGCAGCGGCCATGCAGTAGCCTCCCACTCGGCTCGGTCCAAAATACCGGTCAGGTCACAGGGCTATGCGCCCAACCTCGTGGCAGCGTTCTACCTCCCAGCGGATTTGGGACAGGATCCGCCGTCGAGCTTGAGAGTCAGGAAGGTCTGCCCATAAGCGTAGCAGCTCTTTTGCACTTGTGAGGTCGCTTTCGGGCTCAGCCTGCTGGAAGAATGTCTCGGGCGAGCAGCCAAGCGCCTCAGCGATGTGATGCAGCGCGGCCGCTGCACCCGTGCCCGGCCGATCGCTCGGATCGTCGTCTCTGCGTGTCATGTTCGGGCATCCCGGAGGCCAGGCTACCTACCTCGTGGATGACGAGGCCGCTCGAACACACGTTAGATTTGCGCTGCCGGCTGATCCACGCCGCAATCAATTCTCGGGTGGGTGCCGAGCTGCTACCTCATGGCCACCTTGCGCACCTCGGCGAGAAGAGCTTGGCGCACAGCGGGATCCTCGATCTTAAACCAGAGCCGGACGAGTTCGGCCATCTCATTCGGGTAGGACTCGAGGTGCGCGGCCCGCGTGAGTGTCTCGACGGGACATCCGAGGCTCGTGGCGATGCGGCGAACCGCGTCATGACCACGCTGGCGACGGCTCGTGGAAGCGACTGATCCCCATGCTGGATGACGCATGATCGACCTCTCAGACGCGCAATTCGCTCTCCTGAACACAACTTATGTCTGTGCGGAGGATCTGCCTAGCACCTATCGCGCGAGAACCTTCAAGCGCAGGTAGGCGTGCAGTGAGCATCGGTGCCGACGATGACGAGTTCGACGAGATGGTCGATGCCTGCCGCAAAGCGCACGAGATCGTGTCGGAGCACGGAACACTCGAGATGCAGGCATTCACCAAGGCGCTGCTGCACGCGTTAGCGAAAGAAGCGGCACGCCGGTCGACCTCGGGTAGGGACGGGCATGACGCTTGATCAGGCCCCCGGATCTACGCTGCGCCACCAGACCGACGCTGTAGGCCGGCCGGGTGTCTACAGAGCTATTGACGCTGTCCAAGCTGCTCGAACTGCCGGATGAACCGCTCGGGTGTCGCCTGCCACCGAGCTCGCACCCGCTCGCGTTCGGTTGCCCGCCAGTCGCGCGGCGTCAATCCGAAACGTGCGCGGAAGCTGCGGCTGAAGTAGGCCGACGTGCTGAAGCCGTGCCTCTCGGCCAGGCGAGCCACGCTCCTCATCTCCAGCGGATCGGCGAGTGCACCATGCAGTGCCAGCAACCGCTGCTCGTGCAGGTAAGCTCGAACCCCGCCTAATCGGCCGAACAATCGGTAGAGAGCCGAGCGCGACACCCCCAACTCCAACGCGATCGCGGCCGGCGTCAGATCCGGATCGGCCATGCGCGCCCGTATGTGCCGCTCAGCGAGCACAAGCAGCCCGCGGTCGAGTTCCCTTCTCTCTAAGACATCGGAGGCCCGCGAGCGGTCGAGGATGCCGCGCAGGAACGCGAGGAGTTCGGTCCGTAGCGCGGGTACCTCCGCCATCTCAGTGTGGGCGAGCTGACGATAGAGTGCTGTCAGCCGCGCCGTCAGAAGGCGGTTACGCACGGGGTCGAAGCGCACGCTGCGCCCCTCAAGGTCTAAGCCCGACAGCAGTGCGCGCGGCACGATCAGCCCGAGTGTGTCGGCGGCAGCAAACTGCAGATCGAGGGTCCGCCTCCGATCTGACAGCGCGACGGTGCCCGGCCCGCAGGTAGTGTTCGTATCCTCGACCAGCCCCGAGAAACCGCCAGTGCGCCAGAGCTGGAACGTGATGTGATCTGGGGTGGTCTCGACCCGCCGGCGATCGCGCGTGATGTGTTGGGTGGAGAACAGCGTGCGGTTGGCGATGAGGTCGCCGAGTGGATAGACGATGGTGCTGCCGCCAGGCTGACGCAGACCGTGAGCGCTTGGGCGTATGTCGTACATCGGCGCCATGAGGCGGCGCCACGTCTCAAAGCCGACCTCTGCCGGCAGGGTGGTGGTGTCGATGTAGAGCGACGGCAGGCGCGACATGCAACAAGGACTATCGCCCCTTCGGCGGAGTCAATGCCTATAAGCTCACCAATTGCTTATCCCTTGAGATATCCACCTCCCGAAACAGTGACGCAGGGCTGATGACCGGCTGCTTGCGAGGGGCTTCCTCAGCGAAAGAGGGGCTTCGGCATGGTCCGCCACTCATGCCAAGACCAATCTTAGGATATGTCATCTGGCGTACAATAAATCTCTGGTGCTTCTGAACTACTGCGATTTATTATAAAGCAATACTAAGAAACAATTTTGTCCAATATGTCATTTTAGCCCGAGACACGCACCCGCCGCACAGATATTGCTCGCAGCAAGCTCTACAGCATGGAGCCACGAGGGAGGCCGATGTTTCGGATGTCCGTGTTTGCGCGGGCGTTCAGTGGCACCCTGGAGCGATCCTTGTCCAAGCGCATACCAAAAAACCGAAAGACTGCTCGTTCCAAGCTGGGCTCCGAACAGGTCACGCCCGTTCGGCGCAGAACGCCGCCGAAGGCGGCTCCGGTCATTGCACACTCAAAAACACCCTTGGCATTTGGCGGCATGGTCCACGCGGTGATCCGTGACCGGTGGCAGTCGAACCGTCCCTTCGCGGGGCATACAGAAGACAGTTTGCGCCGGAAGGTTCGAAGCCCGGCGATCGCGAACCACATCAAGGAGCAGGCTCAGCGCGAACTGGCGTTGCGAGAGGGCCTTATATGGCTATGAGGCGATCGCCCACGATTGGGTTGTTCAGATCCGTGGACACCGAGCATGAGTGAAGCGGTTCAACGCACCTCGGTGAGATCGAAGCGTGCTTCGCCGACAGCAACGAATCTGTTCGATCATTGTTTATTATATTTAATTAACCAATATTGCCGCATGAATTGAACCTCCTCGCTGCGGTCCGCATAATTACATATCTTCTATGGGCACCAAAAGCAGAGGAGATATTCGATGTCTCATTGCATTTTTGTCCGCGAATGTATTGGTCCGAAAAACCGCCCTCCCGTTATGCTGGCATACGACATCTCAGATCGCGCAGATGCAGAGGCGATCATCCAGAGCATCGCACAATCATATTCTTCAAACGGGATTGATCTGAGCAGTGGAGTGCATTGGTTTTATCACGGGGATAGGCGGCATGAGATCTACGCCTGGCCACAGGGCTGATCTGCCGCCGTTTCACGAGCCTGATCTGCCGACCAAATTGAGGAGCGTTATGCCGGCCGCAGCGAGTACGTTCCCGCGGCCGCCCCAACGCATCGGTGGGACATGGATCACGATCGCATCGGCCGGGACTTCCGGAAGGGTGACCTCGGGCGCCTCGGCCTCGCGGTCCTGATCGCCGCCGCGCATGTAGACGACCTTGCTCCCATCGTGGTTCTCGGGCGCGGCCAGCGAGGGCTCAGCGTCGGCGCCGGCCTCGTCGTCCGCATCGCCGTCCATGCGATCGAGCACGGCGATGATGCGGTCGGCCGCGTCGAGGGCAGTCTGTGCCGCCTCCTCGAGGCTGGCGCGTAAGTCGGCCCCAGCGAGCGGCGGTAGGGCCTCCGAAGCGGTTGGTTTCGGACGCGGGGTGAAGGTGAGCACGTCGCCCATGGGATCAGGTCTCAGGATGTGATGGGAAGGCACGGCGGGATCCGGCCGGGGCGGTACGCACGGATACGGGAAGGCGGGAGGGATCAGACCCCTCCGTTCCCTGTCTCGGCCTCGACAGCAGCGAGCGAGGCCAAGAGGAAATCGCCGAAAAACTCCTGCTGCGCCTTGGCTCGCCAGTCGGCGCCGAAGGTGAGTTCCGCCTGGTAAGCCGCATGCCGGACGAGCGCGGCACGGCCCTCGGCAGTGCTCGGCACGGTGGCCCAGACCGCCGCGCGGGTGGCTCGTTGATCCCGCTCGATAACCTCCTCTTGGATCCGCTCGGCGTCCGTCATGCGGCGGCCGGCGGCGGACGCGGCAAAGGCCGTCATCGCAGCCTCGGCACTCTGGCTTGAGGCGATGGCCGCGAGAACAGGATCCGGAGTGCGAGGAGCCGGAGCGTCCTCGTCCGACGCCACGGGGTACTCATCCGCATGAGCCAGGGCGAACAGCTCCCCGATGCGCAGTTCGTGGGTGATCTGGGCGAGGTGGAGCTCCCGCTCGCTGGCGATGGGCTGCAGGCGGGCGAACTCGGCCACGGTGATCTCGCCGGCCTCCATGGCTCGGAGCAGACCCCGCGTGGTCCAGGCGCCGCCTGTCGGGTGGTTCAACTCGGGGCAGTCGTGGAGCGGTAGGGCCCGGATCGAATGCTGATGGCAGGCCGCGCGCCAGGCGGCCTTCGCCTCCGCGCTACCGGGCGCGAGCTGCGGAGTCGTGGGGCGACGGGATGCGCCGACACTGGCACGAGCCGAACACTCCGCCCGCTGACGAGGTTTCAGCAGACGGTGACCTACAGGGCCTGACGCGCTTCTTCGCGGGCTTCCGGACCAAGGATCAGTCGTGACTTACACCGTCCAGCAGCTCGCTCCCGGCAGCTACGACGTCCTGCTGGATGGCGCCGTCGTAGCGTCCCTTGTGCGTGAAGTCGACCGCGGCGGGACAGCGCGGGAATGGCTTGTCGACCTCCTCAATGAGCTATCGCCTGCCGAGCGACCTGAGCCCTTCACGGCCCAGCAGCACGCCTTCGACACGCGTGCAGAGGCGCTGGAGTGGCTTGGCATTGAAGAGTCCGACGCAAACTCCGAGCCGACCGGATGAACGTCATCATAGGCCGGATGCTCGCCATCGGCGTGGCGGTGGTGCTCGTGAGCGTCGAACGTGCGCTTGAAGCTGCGGGTTTGAAGTACGCCTTCGAGGACTGTGCCGTCGCGGCTTTCACGGCAGCCATCGTGGTGGTGGCCGCGGATCTACAGGCATGACCGCCGGCCTTTCCATCCTCGAGAACCGCGGCGGGGCGGGATCGGGTTTCGGGAGCGGAAGGGACCAATCTGGCGCCAGCTTCGTTGTGCGTCGTCGGACCATTCCGCTCAGGGACCAAACGTGCGCAGCCTGATCCTCGCTTTCGGCCTCGTTACTATCGTCGCGCCCACCTTGGCGCAGGCGCCCAACCGCGGCAACGCAGACCTACAAACCAACTGTGCGGGTGACGCCCTCGCATTCTGCGCCGGCATTGATCCGAACAGCCCGCAGATGGACGCCTGCTTTAAGAAAAACCTGAGCCGGATGTCCCCGAATTGCCGTCGTGCCATCGACGCCTACGAGAAGGCCGGCGGTAGGTAGCAACTCGACGATCGGTCACAACCCGACTGCCGCGAAGGGAGCGAACCTCAGTTCCATCGGCAGAAGGGATAGATCACCGAGCCAAGCCGTTAGCGCATCAACGAATTCCTCCGACCGGGCATCCAATATGCGAAGCGTCATCCTGGCACTCGGCCTCATCGCCGTCGCGACTCCCGTGCTTGGGGCTCCAGATGCGTCGGCCTCAAAGCGTGGGAATAAAGATCTGAAGACCTACTGCTCCGGCGATGCGGTCACGTTCTGCAGCGGCAATGATCCGGACAGCCCGGAGATGGACGCATGTTTTAAGAAGAACATGGACAAGATTTCGGAGAACTGCCGGCGTGCGATCACGGCCTACAAGGGTGGTGGGGGCAAGTAGCGCCTCCACCTTGCTTGTGAGACAGACACCCACGCCGAAACCGCTCGGCCATAGGAGTAGACGAGGGTGATCACGGGCCCGCAGCTTCTCGCGGCACGGTTCTCCGTAGGCTTAGCGCCAGCGGAGCTAGCCAAGCGTGCCAAGGTGCCTCTGAGTGTCCTGGCGCGAGCAGAGGGCAGCCCAGGCGAGCCGGCCGTCACCACCGCACAGCTCAACGCTCTGATACAGGTCCTGCGCGCTGCCGGCGCCAGCTTCCCGCCTGCCGATCCGCACGTGGGCGTTTCAATCCGTGGCCCGACCGCGGGTCGCTGTTGAGGCCCAACAACGGTACTTCGTCATACACTACACCATTCGCGATCAGTTCCCGGTGCGTGCCGATGGCGGCTGCATCATCGGCAGACCAATCGGGCCTGTTGCTTGCAACGGCGCTGAACCGCACCCACCCACGTCAGCACTCGGATTGCACGTCGTCAAACTGGACCACGAAAGGACCAGTGAGCCCTCACGCGGCTACGGCTAAGCTCGTATGCCGCCTTTCGGACACGCCAGCAGTCTCGGCACTGCTCCCGCCGAACAGATGTCGGTACAAATCTGCCGGGGTCCGAGCCGGGCCGCTTCCATCCGCGATGAGCACATCCGCCATCCCGGCGGCAATCAGGCTCATGCCCTGATCCAGCGCGTTCAGCAGAGAGGCGTGCTGGAAGGCGAACCGGCGCGCAGACTCACGGGCGGTGACGGTGAAGCTCACGGATGATGATCCCAATACGGTCACGGAGCGCGACCGATCGGGCGCTGCCGCTTACCTGTGGTTGCGATAGGGGAAGAGAGCGAAGCGAAGCCCTTGACGAGCATCGCGTCCCACGCGTCATCGTCAGCGATAACGACTGTCTGTTGAAGAAATCGTGTTCAACTTGCGGCTGCGGGCACACCTGCCAGCGACTCACCGTGTGAACTTCGTTTGCGGACCGCGCGGGGCCGCTACTTCACCGTGCGCCACTTCACGGGTGGCAGGGCCTCGCCGGGCGTGGTCGCGTCCCGCTGGTAGAAGGTCCGCCGATCGCCGGTCACGACCTCGGCGACATCATCGATCGCCTCAATCACCTTCGAGGTCGCGTTGTAGAGCGGGCCCTGCGGCGTGGCCCTCGTGAGGACTAGGACGCACTGCTGCCGCCAGCGCCGGACCTCCTCCAGAAAGGCGACCTCCTCGGCCCGCACGAAGACGCCTCGTCTCGCCATTCTGCCGCTCCGCCCGCACGATGAGCAGATAGAACGGGGCGCGAACATAGCTAGCGGGACGATGGAGAACGTCAGGTGGGTCACCCGCGTCCAGCGTCGACGCCGCTCGGCCCTCACCAGTTCGATACCCGCCTGGGTCATGCTCAAGGTCCTAGGATTACTCCTATGACCTCAGCCTCAAAGGGCCAGCTCACAAGGCGGCCTTCGCCGGATGCGTACCGTTCTCAACACCCGAGGCTCGGATCAGGGAAAGGCCTGCCCGATCCGCCGGCGCGGGCTTTTTCAATCTGAGGCGCCTGACCCTCTCCGGCCAACTTCACCCTGGCGCTCAGGCTCAAGTCGCATCATGCCTTGTCATCGAACGATTTGGACAAGGACAGACCGTGCCGCTCCTCGAGCTCAGCTCGGCCGGCATCGGTGATGCGGTACTCGACGTTCTTCGTATCCGGATCCGTTCGCCCCGTGGCTATGACCAATCCCAGCACCTCCATGCGACGCATGTAGCCGCTCACCTGATAGAAGCGGGCGCCGGTCTCGGCGAGCGTGCGAAGCCGGTAGAGGCTTCCAGGCGGGAGCTTGTACATCGTCCGCCAGTGTATCGATTGTCGGCTGACGCGTCAGGGATGAGGGCTCAGCATCTGCCGGTAGCCATGCTGAAGGTGTTTCGCAGGGCGTATCAGGTGGTTCACCGAACCGGCATGGCCCGCTTGTGTTTGCGACAGAGGGGCCCCTGATCCAGGAGGCGTGAGTGTCACGCTACTTCATCAGCACGGCCATCGGTCACGAGGTTCAAGACGAGGAGGGCGTAGAGCTACCGAGTTACGATGCTCTGCGCACTATCCTCCGTCACACGCTGGCGGCGATCCTCCATGACGAGGCGGAAGAAAGTGGAGAGACCGACCTTACAGCACGCGCCTACGACGAGGACGGTCGGTTGGTGATGCAGGCACGAGCCAGCTTCTCCGTCACGGATCAGTAGTACACCGTCTGGCTCAACGCTGCGGCATGCGCCGGATCGAGTCGACGTGTTCAGGCGATAGGTCAGCCTCGAAGGCTCCGTGGTGGCGCGCCTCCGCCCGCCTCATCTCCGCGCGGCGCACCTGTTCGGGCACGACCTTGGTGCCGACCGCCCCTGTCGTCAGCGGAGCATTGCGGTTCGGCCAATCTTCCAGACGGCGCGCCTTCGCGGATTTCTGGTCTCCGCAGCCATCACAAACCGACACCAGCCAGGACTGCCAGAGTCCGTCAGTCTTCTCCTGTGCCGACTCCGCTCGTTCACGGTGCGCCGACGCCAGCTCGAAGGTGTTCAGATCCGACTGTTTCTTCGGTTCGGTCGCTGCACGAAGCTCATCGAGCCGAACGTCGGGCTTTTGCAGAGGCGCCCTTGTTGGAAGAGCGCCTGTTGCGCTCGGATCGGGCCCGCAGCCGATACAGATGCTTCTGCCGATCTTATCATCCGTCGCCTGACGAGATGTCCGGCGCTCGATAGGCTTGAACGATGTAGGGCTGGCATCACGGCTCGGTGGCTTTGTCTGCCCGACCGTAGTGGTGTTTGGTGCCTTTTCAGCGGAGAGCGGGCCACCGCCGGTTCCGGTAGTGCCTGTCTGAGCCGAGAGGGGCACTCCGCATAATATGCAGAGCACGAGACTGGCAGGAAGAGCGCGAAGGTCTGTCATGGCCACCTCCATGACCTGTCAATTGCTTGAGGTGGATCCAGTTCTGTACCTCTTAAGGATAGGCTCTAAGGCTCACACGCTGGTGAGATCTGGCGCTCCCCCGCCCCGTGAGCAGATCGGGTCGGGGCCGAGTGGACGGTTAGCGGACCGGCAACCATTCGGCCGTATCCCGCCGGCACGTCCGAACTTCTCGCCCGCCGTCGCCTCCTGGCGCGACCAGATCGAGCCTTTGAGCCAGTCGGTTGCACATGGCATATGAAGCCATGACCTACCGCGTTGAATTTCGCCGAGATGGCGCTGTTATCGGCGAGGCCGAGGGCCTCGAAGATCGTACTGCGGCCAAGCGGCTCGCAGAGGCAGAGATTGCCCAGCGCGACGCCGAGATCGCGCTCGTGATCGACGTGGACGGAACTGGAATGGAGGTCGCGTCGATCAGGCTGGATGCCATGAAGTGGGATGACGAGTAGGCGCCCCACGGTGCACCTGTTCGGCGTCCGTCCGGAGCACGCAGCTTCCTGCGTGTGGAATATGCCAACGCCTTGATGGCCAACGGCTCAGAACCGTCGCTCGTCAGCTCGCTCGCTTGGCACTCCAACTCCCGCTGCACTCCACCAAGCCGCCCGACGTGCGCCACGTGCCACTGCCGCTGCCCTTTGCGGTCAGGCTGCCGGCGATCGGCACCTTGTTCGAGCCCTGGGTGATCGTGGCCTGCACGGTGCCGCCGGCCGACACGCCACCATCAATGTCGACTTCCTCTCCGGGGATTGAGGCGTCGCTGTCCTTAATCTGCACCCGGTAGCTCGTGCTGGCCGAGCAGGGGCCCTCAACCGTGGTCGCCACGATCGTCCAGGCGCCGTCGAACTGGTTCGGTACCTGCACCTTCTTCGTCGCGGCATCCGCTGGGAGGAGGGCGCCTGCCGCCAGGCAAGCCGCGAGGATCAGGGTAGGGGTACGTGCCACAGATGGCTCCGGCGATTGCGAGGCCAGAGTGACCACGCCCACGGAGAACAGAGGCTGCAGCTAAATAGTTTCAGAGAGCCATGAGCAAGAGTATCGATCGGCGCCTGAATTTTTCTGGCCCGCTCATCCGCAACAGCAGGCCTATTGTATCTATCATTTGATGGGTACTACGCAAAAGTCGATTGCTTTCAGGAACCCAGTCGAGCGTCGTGGGCTTTCGTCAGCCATGCGGGCGATCAGTCCGTGGTCCTAGGGAGATCTCGCATGAAGATGACTTTTGCGCTTGCGGCGGCTGCCCTGCTCAGCAGCGTCGCCCTCGGTGCCAGTTCGGTGTCAGCTGCACCAATGTTTGTCAGCGGCCTTCAGGCCGGCCAGTCTAGCGTCGCCCAGGTTCGCATGACGCACAGCGAGCGCATGATGATGAAGAAGCGGATGATGCGGAAGAAGATGATGCGCAAGCGGATGATGCACCGCATGTGAGGCACTTATCGCCAACCGGAAGGGCCCTTGCCGGGGCTCTTCCGACTTCACGGCTTTGTCTGATCAATGAGGCTGAAGCCTTGTCCCGCACATACAGGCTCGCGGCGGTGCCCTGCCCTTCGTACCCTGGGTGTTTCCGCTGGATCGTATCATCCTCGGATGGCATCTTCTCCGAGCAGTCGACCTATCCATACGCGACCAAAGCAGCGGCCATGATTGTAGGCCGGATCCGAATGGCCGATCTAAGTGGCGGACGGCAGGGAAAGGACCCGCTTACCCCCGGATCGGAAAGCCCATGACGACGGCGGTTTTCACCATCGTGCGGCGCAGCCCGGGCGTGGTGTCTTTGTCCGCGAGGAGCTTCTTGGCCTGCGGGTGCATCTCGATCGCCTTAGCCACGTCGACGGTGTGGCCCGACTTGAAGGCGAACGGTCCGGCGTTCTCATCCTTCAGATAGGCAGCGGTAGCCGCCTCGATCTCCTCGTCCGTCACCTCGGACTTCCGGCGCAGGTCGACGACGCTGGGGATCTCTTTTGCCATGCCGGAGGCCTACCGCGGCGCCCCTGCCCCGTCCATGACCTGCCTCAGCGCCCACTCATTCGGTGCCAGCCAACTGAGCCGGAACATCGCCGTTTGGACTCCGGTTACGGCTGCTCAACAGGGAGTGAGACCGATGGTCGATGTCGCGCAGATCCAGGAGCATGCCGAGGTAGTTGGCTCGGACGGGAAACACGTCGGAACCGTCGATCATATCGACAAGGGCGAGATCAAGCTGACCAAGAAGGACGCAGCCGCGGGTGGCCTGCACCACTTCATCCCGGTCGATTTCGTGCGCGCGATCGAGGGCGGAGAGGTTCATCTCGACCGACCAGCGGATGAGGTCATGCGCGAGTGGTCGACGTCCTGACATGTCCGCGTCAACGGCAGACGGAAGCTTCCGATGCTGGCCGGGCGGCCATATCATCACGGCTCGCTCGGTCTCGCGCACATCCCGACCGCGTCCGCGGCTGGTGTGTTAGAGATAAGGTCACAGCGTTGCGCCGCTATGGCGCCATCACACCACAGCACTGTCATGCTGTAGCACTACAGAACTATGATCGCTTTCTGCATCGGAATGCAATTGCCGGCACGCCCGAGCGCCAGTGGCAGATGCCCTACTAGGCGACGCCATCCTGTCGCGATGTAGAACCCCTCTGCCGCTGCGGCCGCATTCACCAACAAGACGCGGATGCCGAGCCGGTGTGCGCACTCCTCCACCTTGGCGTTCAAGATACGTCCATGGCCCTGCCCGCGATCGGGTGCGGCGATGGCTACGAGCCTCACGATGCCCGTACCGTCCCGAAGGTCGTCGAGCCTTGTTGTGCCGATGCCCCTTCCTTTGAAGATCTGCAGGAGCGGATGGTGATTGGGTAGCCGCTCTTCGGCGAGGGTCTCGTCATATCCGCTGAGACCCCGGTCCTCCCAGAGAACGGTGCGCCGGATGGCGTGATAGGTCCGCCAGTCAGCCTCGTTGGCGACGCGAATGAGGATGTGGGCCATTGGCTGAGGATACTAAGCGGCCGTCCGTTCTCCATTCATTGGGATACAGGTCGGCGCTCAAGCCGTGAAGCGGCGCGCTATCGTGCTGTAGCGCTACAGCATGACCGCGCTTTGGCGCTGTAGCATGATGGAGCCATAGCGCTTTCCTACTGTCACGCTTCCCTGCTACAGCGCGACAGCACTACGAGGTCCCATGCGCACGATCACACTCGTCACACAAAAAGGCGGAAGCGGCAAAACCACGATCACAGCGAGCCTCGCAGTCGCGGCGGCCGAGGCTGGCGAGAAGGTGGTAGCCCTCGACTTGGACCCGCAGGGATCGCTTGCGGCATGGGGCGACAACCGGACGGAGGAGGCGCCGGCGGTTGATCGCCTCGGCGCCGATCGGCTGGCTGAGTTGCCGCAGATCCTGGCCGCGCTCGGCCAGCAAGGGTTCACACTCGCGGTTCTCGACACGGCCGGCGTGGCTTCGACTGGCGGCAACCTCGCAATGCAGGCGGCAGACCTGGCTCTCATCCCCGCCCGCCCCTCGCGCCTTGATCTCCAAGCGACCATGCCGACCATCGAGACGCTGATGCGGCTCGGCATGCGGGACCGGTTCGCCTTCGTGCTCAACCAATGCCCGGCGGGACGGTCGGCTCGAACCTCTGAGGCCGCGAGCGGCTTGGGTATGTTCGGCGTCTTGGCTGAGCCGGCACTGACCCAGAGGGCAGACCATCAAGACGCGCTGGCGGCCGGGAAAGGCGTCACGGAGTATGCGCCCGAGGGCAAGGCGGCCGACGAGCTGCGTGCCCTCTGGGCCTGGGCGGATCGCAAGATGAAGGCAGCCAAGGCATGACGAAGCGCCCTTCCCTGATCGGCGGGCTGATCCTACCGGGATCTGCGCCGAGCGAGCCAGCGGCGGCAGACGAACGCACATCCCCATCCGTCGAGCCTTCGGCTGCGGCACCGGCTCCGAAGCCCACCGGCCGTCGCCCCCGGCCCGACGTCGTCCATACATCTGTCTACTTGCCGCGAGAGGTGCATCGACGCCTTCGCGAGATCGCGTTCACCCGTGACGTGAAGGTGCACGACGTCATCATGGAAGGGATCGACGCCGCCCTGCAAAAGTATGGGCATCCGTCAGCAGCCTCCCTCAAGACCAAGGGCGACGCGTAGCGCCATAGCGTGGTAGCGCTACGGCATCATCCCGCTATCATGCTCTCATGCTGTAGCATTACGACGCCAGGACGCTGCAGCTAGGCTGCGGCTAGAGAAGCTGCTCGATCTGCTGCTTCGAGAGCTTACCGCCGTTGGCGAGGCAGGCCGTCGCGATTGTCTCTACCTGAGCCCAGATATCAGGCCGCGCGAGACGCTGCTCCGCTAGCTGGAGCCCAACCCGGAACACGATTTCGCGCTCTTCCTGCACTTCAGCTGGATCTCTGCCGGCCGTCGGGATCAAAGGGGATCGCGCGATCGTATCCCGCGCGATCTGCACATCGCTTGGCTGTGACTGGAGCGCCTCGCCGATGAGGCACCCCTTGGTTCGCGCATCGGCGGCAGCACCCGCGAGGATGATCGCGACGTTTCGACCAAGATCTTTCTTCTGCTCCTCTTCGGGCAGGTCTGGGTCGTGGATCAGCGTTGCGACGCCGGCATTGCCGAAGGCGCCGGCCACCGAGGTCGGGGCATCGATGTCGATCCCATGCCCAATCGGGCCGCCTCGGAAGATGTGAGAGATGACCACGTGGGCCGCCTCGCGGTGCGCGACCTGCTCTCGGTAGTCCATGCGATCGCCTGGGCTCAGAAGGGGGCGACGGCCATACACCAAGGCCTTCCGGCACCGGACCCCCGACCGCCGATCCAGCAGGGCCATTCTTCCGCATCCGAGCATTGTAGCATTACAGCGCTATCATGCTTTAGCGTTGCGTTGCTGCTGGATTTGATGTAACTTGCGATAAATGGTATTCTCGAAAGTTGTGGCTAGGCGGGTTGGAAGGGGCGCGATGAAATGAAGCCTCAGCTAACTTCGCCCGCCGACGCGTTCGCGCCGCTCCGCGATGCCGCATCGAGCGCCGTCCGCAATCTCGGCCTGACGTGTGCGCCTTGGCAGCTCTCACCCGAGCACTGGCAGCGCGTGCTCAATGCTGTCGAGGCACGGGCTAGGATGCGGGGCCATGCCCTGTCGTTCGGCTGGCGAGCCGAGCTGGCCGTGCAGATGGGGCGGGACGAGCCTTGATTGGCCGTTGCCAAGTTGTTCCGACACTTAGAGGTGAGGGGGCATGTCGCACGGCTTAGGCAAAAGCCAGCGCCTCATACTGCAAGCACTGGCATCGCTTGAGGCCGAACATGGCCGCGATGAAGACTTGTTCTACGTCTGGGCCATCGTGGATCGCGCCTACGCGCTCTCGCCCGAGATGCAAGGGCGCTATCGCACTCAGAATGAGGCGAGCGCCACGCAGGCTGCCGCGTTGAAGGTACGCGCGGATGCCGGCGAAGAATTGGCGATGCGGTATCTACATCTCACTCGAACACTCACCTGCACGCGGCCAGGGGCACGCGCCCGGCGCACAACTCCTTTTTGGTTCACGGAAGGCGACTTCAATCCTTCTCGGGTCCTAACAAGCCTTGAGCGGCGAGGGCTCGTCACGCGCCGCGCCGTGAGGGGCGGCGGGTCTGCCGGGCTGACGGATGAGGGGCGGCCGACCGCTGTTTTGTTAAGTGTCGGAACAACTCTGCCGGTAGCAGGGGCGGCCGATGTCTGAGCTCAAAGCGGCAGAGGCCACCCCGATCGCCCTCATAGACGGCACGGCCGGCGCTCGGCTGCCGATCAAGCCCGCTCACGGCAGTCCGTACAACGGGTGCGGGCTCTGCTGCGCCATGGAGCCGTGCGCTGTCGCCCGCGGGTTCATCCCCGACCATCCGGAGGAGGGGCCATGCCTCGCCCTCGAATGGGAGGCGGGCCGGTTCGCTTGCGGCATGATCCGTCGGCCAAGCCACTACATGCGGCTCCAGAACGACTGGGCGGATAGGGTGCTCGGCGACATGATTGCGGACGCGCTTGGTGCCGGCCGGGGCTGCGATGCCGAGATCTGAGTCTGATAATGCGCTGATCAGCCAGGTTCCCCCCGGATCGAGGGAAAATTCCTCGGCTGAGTTTTACGGGGAAGTCGCGAAACTCCCGGACGGGGCTGCCCGCAACTTTGGGGAGACCCTGCCAGCTGAGGCTGCTGCGATAGTTCGAGCCTATCAGCGTGCCAGCAAGGCCGATGCGACCGTGCGGGCCTATACGTCCGATGCGCGGGTGTTTCAGGATTGGTGTGCCCAGTTCGGCTTCCGGTCCCTGCCATCGACACCCGAGGCCGTGGCCGCGTTCATCGTCTCGGAAGCGGAGGCTGGGCGCGCCGCCTCGACACTCGGCCGGCGGCTCGCCGCGATCCGGTACGCACACAAGCTGGCTAGGGCCGCCGACCCGACAGATGATGAAGGTGTGCGGGCCGCCATGAAGGGCGCCAGGCGCAAGGTTGGCGTCGCCCCGACTCAGAAGGCCGCCGCGACTGCGGAGATCCTAGCCGCGCTTCTGATGCGGACGCCGGACACTCTGACTGGCAAGCGCGATCGGGCGTTGCTCGCTCTCGGCTTCGCGGGGGCCTTCCGCCGGTCCGAGTTGGTGGCCCTCGATGTCGAGGACCTGCGCGACGATCCTGAGGGCCTGCGCGTCATGGTGCGCCGGTCCAAGGTGGACCAGGAGGGCAGGGGGTTTGAAAAGGCCATCCCGCACGGGCGCTTCATCCGCCCGGTCGCCCTGGTGCGCGAATGGCTGGATGCAGCCGGCATCACGTCGGGTCCGGTGTTCCGACCGGTGTCCCGATCAGGGAGGGTGCGCAAATCTGCGCAGGGGGGCAACGAGGGGGTGTTGAGTGCCCAACCGTTTGAGGATGGAGTGCAAGATCAGCACCCCGCAGAACGTGGGTCGCGCGTCCCCCACCTCTCGGACCCTTCGCATCAATCTGATGCAAAGCCACCACGGCTGACGACGCAGGCCGTGGCCGACATCATCAAGCGGTACTGCACTGCCGCCGGCCTCGATGCGTCGACCTTCGGGGCGCACAGCTTACGGGCTGGCTACATCACGACGGCGGCCGAGCGCGGCGCGGATCTCGCGCGGATCATGGACCAGTCTGGCCACCGGGATCCGCGGACAGTAGTCGGCTACATCCGGCGGGCGAACGCTTTCAAGGGACATTCGGGGAGCGGGTTCTTATAGGGGACCGTTGCCTGACACGGAGCTTGTTAGTCCTCTGGCGTGACGCAGGTCCCCATGAAGGCCTTTCGCTCCGGCCCATCCTTCAGCTTCTGACTATCCGCCCGTTGCCGACAGCGATCGAGCACTGCCGGGTCGACGGCCGAAGCGGCCTCCTCTCCTGAGGATACCGCCGCTGCAGGAGGTTTCTGTTTCGGCTCAGCGACGCGTTGTGCGCGTCCTGCGGCCGGAAGGCAGGCAAGGGCAATCGCGATCGGAAGAAGCTTGAGAGAGCGTAGCATGAGCGTCGGCTTATGCTTCGCGGGTCGGGCCGGGGGCATGGGCGCATTCCAAGGCTGAGGTGCAGCCAGAATGGCAAACGCCCCAGGAGCGGGTGGGCTCCTGAGGCGCTGCCGACCTCGCGGCCAGATTGATCGGGCTGGGGATGCGAAGTCTAACCCAGGGGTTAGCACCTTCCACGGCGGAGGGCGATAAGGAGGACCAACACCTCTCGCCCGCCCGCTGAATCTCCCGCCATATCGGCCGAAAGCCGCTTGATCCGCTCTTAGTACGAGCCGAACTTGTAGTTCAGGCCGGCGCGGACGACGGCGAACTCGTCGTCGCGACGACCGATGGCGCTGTAGTAGACCGGGACGAGGTTGGCGGCGTTGACCACCAGAGCGCCCTGGTTGCGGTTGCCGCGCTCCAGGTTCACGTACAGACCTTCGATCTTCAGCGTCACGGCCGAGGAGCGGAAGAAGTTCAGGAACGACTCGGTCGGCAGAGCGAATTCGACGCCGCCGCCAACGGCGTAGCCGGTGCGGAAGCTGTCGTTACCAGCGTAGCCGCCGAAGGAGCGGTCAGCGCTGCCCGAGCCGTAGGCAAAGCCGCCGGTGGCGTACACGAGGGTCCGGTCGAAGGCGTAGCCGAGGCGGCCGCGCACCGTACCGAAGTAGTCGAGGCTCGACAGACCGCGCGGGTCAGTCACGTAGAAGCCCGGACGGACGCCGCCGCCGGTGATGAAGGCGTTGTTCCGGTTACGGCCGAAGTCGAGGTACTGGGCGTCGGCCTCGAAGCCGACGACCACGCCCGAACCCGGGGTGAACTGGTAGTTGTAGCCGATCTGCGCGCCGCCCGAGAAGCCGTCCTGGCTGCGGTTGCGGAACGTGGCAGCGGTGCCGGCCACGGCGTAGGGGGCCGGGATGCCAAAAGTCGAGTTGTTGTCACGGCTGCTGGCATCGAAGGCATAGCCGGCGTTGATACCGAAGTAGGCGCCGGTCCAGGTGAAGACCGGGACGGGGGTGAACACCGGCGGCGGCGCGGCGCGGCGCGGCAGGTCGGCAGCCGAAGCGGCGACGGTCAGGGCAGAGAACGCGGCCAGCGAGGCCAGAAGCTTCTTCACGGGTGTACTTTCCCCAGCGAACTACGCGGTTGAGGGCCACCATAGCTATCTGTGCACAGCCAAGCTGTATCTCGCCAGACACACTTACGGCTAAGCTGAGGCGCTGCCAGCTCTGGCTCGTCGAAATGACTCTCCCGCCTTCGCAGCCAGGTTGGAGGAGCGGGCCGGATCCCGTGATGACGTGGTTCGGCCCTATGCCGTTCGGCCTGTAGGCCGGAGCGACGGACGCGATGTAGCGCAGGGTCGGCACGGCGTGGGCGCGGCGACTACGGAGAGCGCGCGAAATAAAAGAGGCCGCCCCCGAGGGAGCGGCCCGAAGTCAAGGGAGGAAACGCCCTCGGAAGGGCTGCAGCGCAGCGGCGCTGGCGCAATCGCTTTGCTGCAATGCAATAAGCAATTGCGTCCCGTTAGGTTCCGCACCGTCCCGCTGCCGATGCGTCAGCCCCACCGGCCCAGCCTGCGGGGGAGGGGGGTCACCTTGGACCAAGCCGGTGGGTGTCCCTTGGGAGGACGCTAGGTAGCTTGGTACGGCAGTGCAGCAAATGAAGAGCCCTGAATGAGCAAAGCCCGCCCTGATGTTACAGGTGCGGGCTTGTTGCGACTGCGCCGACGAGGCCGCACCCTGGATTTCGGTGCCTCTCTTCCGGCGCTCAGCCCCCCAGCCGATCGCTGGGTGTTGGATGCTACGCTATAGTTAACGGATCGTTGCCGTCGATGGGCAATCGCGCGGCATGCCGTAGCGCTCACCAGACCTATCGATCGTCACCCGGTCGCCGTCATGGTGCTGCGTCAGGGCATGTGCCGTCAGCTCGCTATAGCCCGCATCTCGGGGGCGCCTTCGCGCAGCACATAACCGCGACCCCAGATAGTCTCGATATAGTTCTTGCCCTGGCTGGCGTTGGTGAGCTTCTTGCGCAGCTTGCAGATGAAGACGTCGATGATCTTCAGCTCCGGCTCGTCCATGCCGCCGTAGAGATGGTTGAGGAACATCTCCTTGGTGAGCGTCGTGCCCTTCCGGAGCGAGAGGAGTTCCAGCATCTGGTACTCCTTGCCGGTCAGGTGCACTCGGGCGCCGCCGACCTCGACGGTCTTCTGATCGAGGTTCACGATCAGGTCGCCGGTGGTGATGACCGACTGGGCGTGGCCCTTCGAGCGGCGCACGATGGCGTGGATGCGCGCCACCAGCTCGTCCTTGTGGAACGGCTTGGTGAGGTAGTCGTCGGCACCGAAGCCGAGGCCCTTCACCTTGTCCTCGATGCCGGCCATGCCGGACAGCACGAGGATGGGTGTCTGTATCTTAGCCACGCGCAGCGAGCGGAGCACCTCGTAGCCCGACATGTCGGGCAGGTTCAGATCGAGGAGGATGATGTCGTAATCGTAGAGCTTACCGAGATCGACACCCTCTTCCCCGAGGTCGGTGGTGTAGGTGACGAAGCTCTCGGACTTGAGCATCAGTTCGATGCTCTGCGCAACCGTAGTATCGTCTTCGACCAGCAGAACACGCATGACGCCACCTCGAACTGCGATGGCTCATACACCCTCAGCGATACTGAACCGTTAACAGGCGTCCCCGCTGTTCAGCGCTTGGTCACGAACCATGCGACCCGCTCGTCGGGCAGCAGCTCGAGGCCTGAGAGGAAGAGCACGCCGTTGCTGATGGTCGTCCCGTCTCAGGCTCGTTTCGCCACTACGCCGGCGCTCCACTCGCGGTATTCCTCTGCTGGCGCTGGCGCTCAATAAACTACTGAAGCCGTCGGCAGCCCTTCGAAATACCGGTTCCGGGTTCGCTCGCAAGGCCTCGGCTGTGGAAGCGTAGTCCTTGCCGTATTTGGCTGCGACTCGGTCCATGCGGAGCGCAATCTCACGCTCCAACTCCTCTTCCGACATACCGGCGAACGGGTTGGCCCGGTGGATCGCCTCCAGCTTGGCAATACGGGCCTCGATCTCTCTCAGCCGCATGTCCAGGCCTCCTTGGATGTGAGCCCTTCTCGGGCAAGCAGCGCGGCTGCCCAGGCATCGTGCTCGGGCTCGATCGGCTCGGTGTGCCGGTCTTCAGGCGGTTCTGACGGCGCTCGCTCTCGGTCTCGGTGTGGCCATCGAGGCTGTGCTTCAGCCGCTTCGACATCCCCTTGTGGGACTTCCGTGCCGCGGGTGTCCAACCTGGACGTCTCGAGGTGGGTTCAGGTGTCTCGTTCTCGTCCGACATAGGTTCGCCTCCGTATGAGAGGCCCCCTATCCATACCGGATCGACGCAAGACACAAACGGCCGAGCTTCAGTAGAGCCTTAGTGTCCCCATCGGCTGGCCCGGCGATGTCATCGGATGGCGCCGGCTCGGTCAGCCGATGACGTTCAAGGTGTTAGCTCTTCACGGGAGGGCCTCTCCAACTCTTTGAGGCAGGTCTACTGATCACAATGGCCCCTATCCCCGACCGCTCATCTGCGCTGGACAGCACCCGCTGCGGTGGTCGACCGAAGGTCTGCGCCCACGTCAGTCTGACGATTTCGCTGAGCGGTCTCTCCGAACTCGAAACCTGCGTGGCCGAAGCGACCATAGCAAGACGATCTCGCCGTCTATGCGCGGCACCGATCCAGCGGGTGATGAGACGCTCCGACTGAAAACGCCGCGTCAGCCAAATTCTCCGCGCTTTCCGTGGTCGATAGCCGTCTGCTGGATTACAGATGCTTTTCGCGGCGTCCATGATCTGGTCCCATTTGGACTCGCGAGCACAGTCTTTAGCCACGCTCGCGCATGCCATCTGCGCTACGCGCCAGAAGGCTTCATGGACAACTTAAGACCCAAGCGTTCCGGAAACTGCGTCCCAACAATCGGCAGGGCTGGACGTATTTTCCGGGCGCGCGGTTGCGGCGATCGCTTAAGCCTGTCGTGTCGTGAGCAGGAGATCACCATGGGACGATCCCCGACAGTCGATGGATCCGACGAGGGGCCGTATGCATCATCCGCCGCCCCCGAGCCCGTCCTTCTGCGGTTCGATCGGCAGACCCATCCCGACCCCAGCGCTCGAGCCCGCGCGTGGCAGGCTGCGATGTCCGTTTCGATGGACACTGTGTTCGAACCCGGCGACCTCGAAAACTTCGTCGGCATTGCCGGCGTTCGCCCGCTCGGCCCATTCATTCTGTGCGATCTCACGACAACCACCGGCACCGCCCTGCGCCAACGGATGACCCGAGCCAAGTGGAAGCATGATCACGTCATCCTGGACGTCCTCGTGTCAGGTACGCTCCGGGGTGAGATCGGCGGCACAGCCGTGTCGCTCGGCGTGGGCGACTGCGTAATGTTTGATCTCTGCGGCGGTATGCGCCTGCGATTGGACCGCACGCGCGTCATCGGTCTCATCATGCCCCGGGCCGTGTTCGACAAACACGTGGGCGGACACATCGCCGTCGATGGCCTCGTCTTCGAAGCCACGACCCCGCAGGCGCAGGTGATCGGGCCTCTTCTCACCTCGCTCAATGCGCAAGCTGCTCACCTGCCCGACCCTGTTGTGCGGGCTCTCGCCCTGGCGGTCGTCAGCGTCACGGCCGCATGCATAGCGCCGGTGCGCGCTGTCAAAGATCGGAGCCAGCGCAAGCACACGTCGAAGCCGTCCGCGACCCTGGCTCGACTACGCCGATTCATCGACCGGCAAGCGGCACAGCCTGAGTTCGGGGTCGAGACCTTGTGCACACAGTTCGAACTGTCGCGTACGGCGCTCTACCGTCTGTTCAAGCCAGCCGGTGGCGTAGCCGAAGCAATCAGACGGCGTCGCGCGGCACTGGCGGTACAAATACTTATGCGGCCGGGCTCATCACCAGTCAAAGGGGCCGAGATCGCTCACGCGAGTGGGTTCGGCAACGAGCGAAGTCTACGCAACGCGCTACGTGAATTTTACAGCGCATCACCGCGAGAAATCATACGGGATAGGGGCGCGAACCTGAAGCAGCGCGAGCGACCCGCCGCGGACTTCGGCCAGTTATTCGATGGGTTGTAGTGGCTCACCCGCACCCACTGTGAACGAGTCCTAGAGCCGCCTCGGCCGATTGAAGCAGGCGCAAGTGCCGGAGGAAGCCTGCCAGAGGCCGCCCAGCGGCGGTGGCGCTCCATTGAGGCATCAGTGCGCGGACGCGAGCCGACCCCTTTAGTTCGCGTTTGGTCCGCCCCCAAATTGGGACGCGCTGGCCGCTCTTCGCCTGCGGTTCCGCTTGGGTTCGTGGTCGGTACCCGCCGGGCCTCGATCAGGCCGGAGTGTCTCGGCCTCGGCCTCCGTCACCTTCCCTTCCCCGTACAGCGTGCCGCCTCAGCCCCGGCCCTCGTCTTGACCGATAAATTAGATTTGTTCTAATTAGTAACTGAGCGCGGCCGCCGGCCGTCACCCAATTTCAGGAGCCCGATCATGGCCAACGCCAAGTGTGAGACCTGCCGCTTCTTCGACGAGCACAAGGGCAACGGCGCCGTCGCGCAGAACGATGCCGGCCTGTGTCGCTTCAACCCGCCGGTCAGCCAGCCCGCGCCCGAGTCGAAGGGCCTCTGGCCGGTGGTCGCCGCCCAGGATTGGTGCGGCCACTACACCGCCGAGATGACCGCCGCTGAGTGAGGCAGATCGTTCCAAGTGGGACGCTGGGCCGGCCTCGAGGCCGGCCCTTTTTGTTTGCGGATAAGGGTCCGTGGAGCAGACTGGACCACGGCTGGAAGCCACGGGACCAGTTCAATCGACGCCGTTCGCGCAGCCGGGTTGCTCGACAGGCCTACGAGGTCTCAGACGCTTCAGTGCGTGTGGTGTGATACCTCCAAGCTTATGGCAGGCTGCTGGCAAGCTTGCTGGCAACGACTGGCACCCTGTTAGTCCCTGTAGCCCGTCTTGGCCTCAGCCCTCCTTCATTCACTACGCCGACGGCGCGTCGGATGGGTGGCGACGTCGCACGTCAGCGGAGGCATGGCAGGATACGGTCGAGTCCAGCGAAAGGCGGTGACTGAAAGTGCGGACTGCACGAACCGGCACGTTTTGAGGAAGCCCCGCAGCTCAGTGGCTGCGGGATCGGTCCCGCCGAAACTACATGCGGGAGCGGCGCATGTGATGACGCCGGTGGCGGGACATGTGTCGCATGCCTATCATGTCCCGCTGCGCGCCCATCCGCTTCTGCGACGGGCTTTTCACGCTACCCGGGTTGTTCATATTGCCCTCGGCGCTTCCGCCGCCAGCAGGGGTCTGAGCGAGAGCCGCGCCTGCAATCGTGAACGACAGTGCTGCAGCGAGAGCGAAAGTCTTTATCATCATGGCGTTTTCCTCCAGACGGATCGGTTCGATCGGCCTGGGTCTGAACATCGTTGTGGCAGATATTGTTCAGGCACCTGTCATAGCTGTGATTACAAATCTCGTTTTCGCCGCAGCCGGAGAGCCAGGATTAGCGCGCCAGGCCAGAACACGAGGCTGAGTAGGGCGATCGGAACGATGGGGCGACCTTTCCACCAGACGATGATGACCGGCAGGAACAGGCCTGGGATCGCCACCGTGAGAAAGGCCCAGAACTCGAGGTCGGACAGGTCCATATGCCGTTCGTAGCAGCCTTCTGCGGCTACGCTTTCGCTCCGACCGGTGGCATGGTGCCGCCACCATGCCGATCCGGCCCGAGCACCGCTTCTTCTATCCCATCGATTGGGCGCAGCTCTCGGCCGTGATCCGGTTCGGCCGGGCGAAAGGCTGCTGTGAGGGCTGTGGGCGTCCGCACGGGCGGTTGGTCTACCATCTCGGCGACGGGTGCTGGTGGGACGCGGAAGCTGGCCGGTGGCGCGATGGATGGGGCAGGCGGATCCGGGTCGCGGTAGAGGCCGATATCCTCAAACGGGTGCGCCGGACCCGGGTCGTCCTAGCGGCTGCCCATCGGGACCACGACACCTCGAACAACGCGGACGCTAACCTCGCGGCCTTCTGCCAGCGATGCCATATGATCCACGACCGACCCGAGCATCAGCGGCGACGGTGGCGAACCCTGTTTCGGCGGAAGGCGCTGGGCGATCTGTTTGGAGGGCCCTACGCCTAATTTGCCTTTTCGGTCAGGGGCTCAAGAACGAACCGCAAGCAGCCCGGTCCCGTAGTTTCGTGCCGCGGCTTCGGCGGCCGACCGCGCCTGTTGCTCATCGCGACGCTCGCCAAAAGCCACGGTGACGGTGCCGTGCTGAAGCTTCCAAGACCAGATGGGCAGCAGCGTCCCATCGGCCTCCGACTTCTGGCGGACCGTATGGACGAACTTAGCCGCATCGGGTTTCAATGTCGTACCGCACCTTCCGAGTGGAACACGAAGTAGCCGATGAACCGCGTCGCCTCCTCCGCACGCGCATGGCGGAAGCCGGCCGGCGGCGGCTCCGAGGGGCGCACGGTTCCGACGAACTCCCAGTCAGCGTCTTGGATGAAGGACGGCACCGGCCTGCCATGAACGATGGCGCAGCGGATTGCGGGCTCGAAGCGGCGACGGAACACGGTGTAGAAGTGGGCCGGCATCTTGGCCCTCCTCCGCCAGGTAGCGCTCCCGACAGGGTACCGCGTTCTCGGCCCGCTGTCGTGGGCAGGCGGTTGCTGGGCCTGCCGATCGACAAACGCGAGCGCTAGATCGGGCTTATGGGCATCACAGCTGAGAGCTACCTAGCGATTGTCGAAGGCCTATCGCGTACTACCAGTTCGAAATCATCGGAGGATGGCTTGTAGGCGCACCAGCCACACTGACCAAGGTCGGCAGCCCTGGGCGCGTTCCATTGGGAACACTCCGGACAGACTTTGAGTACGAGTTTTGTGCCGTGCGCGAAGGCTAGGCCGCGGCCGCGAAAGGTTACGCGACCTTGAGGCGGATCAGCGGGCATCTCTGCTCCCTGACTGCTACACAGGTTGTTTTCTAGAACCTGTCTGAGCTACCGATTTTGTCAACCTTTCGTGACGGCACTGCCCGCAATTTGCGCAGGTAGCAGGGTGCCACATGAACACTCCTGACCGAGGAACTGACGCTGCGCCAGACGCGGCGGGTGAAGATGGCGCTGATGACGGCGCGGATCACGACGGTGAAGACGTTGGCCAGCTTCGACTTCGCCTTCCAACCCTCGCTGGACCGCAACCGCGTCCTGGCGCTGGCGGGCCTGGACTTCATCGACCGGCGCGAGGCCGTCCACCTGCTCGGTCCACCCGGCACGGGCAAGAGCCACCTCGCTGTGGCCTTGGGCGTGGAGGCGATCAAGGCAAGGCGCGGGGTCTACTTTGCGACGCTGGCCGACATCATCGCTTCCCTGGCCAAGGCGGAGCGAGAGGGTACGTTGCGCGAGCGCATCCGCTTCCTCGCGGCCTTCGCCCTCCTGATCGTAGACGAGATCGGCTATCTGCCGGTGGTACCGGGCGGGGGCAACCTGTTCTTCCAACTTGTCAACGCGCGCTACGAGCGGGGCGCGATGATCCTGACCTCGAACCGCGGCTTTGCGGAATGGGGCGAGGTGTTCGGCGATCCGGTCGTGGCCACCGCGCTCCTCGACCGCCTGCTGCATCACGCGGTCGTCGTACAGATCGAGGGGGCGAGCTATCGGCTGCGCCAGCACGCCGACCTGGTGCCCGAGCACGTGCGCTCGAAGGCGACGATCACGCCGCCGCCGGCCCCCAAGCGCCGCGGTCGTCCGCCAATGCGTCACGAGCCCGACCCCAATGCGGCCTGACCCACGGGAGTGGGGATTTTTGCTTCGGCGGATCTGAGGACGATGCAGGTTCTCCGTCACTTCGTGTGGTGGGGTGAGCGGACCGGGACGCCGGGACGAGCCGCCGAACTGGGCGAAGCCGGCGCGCCCGTGCCTCATCGACCCTTACCGGGCCTATCTCGACCAGCGCTGGAGCGGGGGCTGCCGCAACGCGGCGGCCCTGGCCCGCGAACTCGATCGCCTTGGGGCTCGTATCAATCCACGAGTAGTGCGCGCTTGGGCGACGGCGCGGCGCCGGCTTGGCGGCGACACGCTCGATGCCGGCGGCCAGGGCGTCGCTCCCCCGTGGAAGCCGCCCGGAACGAGGCGGATCGCCCGGCTTCTGCAGAGCGACGCCGGGGGATAGCCGGCGCGGACGGCGTGTTCATCGCGCGCTTGAGGCGCACTGCACCGAAACTGGCCAACGCGGCCGACTTGGCAGTTCGCTTCGCGCGCATGCTGCGCGATCAGTCCTCGGAGCCAGTCGCGGATTGGCTGGCCGCGGCTCGCTCGAGCGTGCTGAAGCGGTTTGCCGCCGGCCTGCAACGTGATGTGGCTGGGATCGAGAATGCCATCGCCCTGCCGTGGTCGACAGGGCCAGCGGAGGGCGAGATCAGCCGACTGAAGACGATCAAGCGACAGATGTATGGCCGCGCCGGCTTCGAACTCCTGCGTCAGCGCGTCCTCAACGCGGTCTGACCCACCACACGAAGTGACGGAGAACCACGATGCACTCGGCGTTGACAGAGGGCTACAGCTTGTAGGCAGTGACCAAGATCCGTCGAAAGTCGCCATCTGCCTTGTGCCACACAGAGCGGACGGGCGGCAGCGTGCCGTTGGCAGCTCGAAGCGGGCCCTCATAGACGTACTTGGTGCCGAAGCCTGTCGGCACCTCACGCACGAGGTGGCTCGGCTTCCCATGCTCGAACAGGGCATGGATCAGGATGTGGATGGCCTCGGCGCTGAAGCCACGGCTGAAGAAGAACTCGGCCTTGCCCTGATTGTCCCGGTGCTCGGGGTTGAGCAGGTAGCCTTTGATCTTCTCGTCCGCGATGGCGAGATCGGGCGTCCAGTCGTCGCTCACCGATGCGGCTCAGGCCGCACGCAGGGCATCGGCAGACAGGGTGCAGTTGCCGACCACTGGACAGGCGAACTCGACTTCGTAGGCCTTGCCGCCGCCATAAACGGCCACGACCGTCCCGTGACTGCCAGCGGGAACCGGCAGCCCATCGTCCGTCTCGACAGCGCGCAGAACCGCGACCACGCTCAATTCCGCGAAGAGCGGATGCGCGGCGGGATCCCGGAACTGATGCATCGTCTCGTAGGACATGCGCTAAATCTGGCGCATCGCATCAGATCTAGCAAGCCTGGCGCGATCATGCCGAACAGCGCGCAGGCCGGAGTTGAGAGATCGGGCGCCCCATCGAGGAAGGCGCCCGACGACCATCGCCTTACGCGTGCTGCATGTCGGCAGGCACCTTGCCGCCGTTCTCAGCGAGCTTCTGGACCACCTGCTTGTGCAGCCAGACGTTCATCGTCGCCGAGTCGTCCTTGTCGCCGGTATAGTGCAGTTCGTCGGCGAGCTGCTTGCGAGCGGTGAGGCTGCTGTCGAGGTCGAGCAGCTTCAGAAGGTCGACGATCGACTGCTTGTAGTTCAGGTTCTCACCCTTCTTGGCAGCCATGTCGCTCAGGATCTGACCGACGTCGACGTTCGCTGCCGAGCCCGTCTGCGCCCTCGTGGGCGAAGGAGCACCGCTCGTCGAGGGGGCGGCCGCACCGCTGGAGCCGCTGCCGGCTCCGGTAGCGGCAGGCGATACCGTCGGCGTCCCGGATGCATGCGATCCGGAGGCTTGCGCGCTCGCGCTACCACCGCCGAAAATCTTCGAGATGATTGATCCGAACAGGCTCATGACATCGTCCTCGGCATCTACGGGCTTAGCCCGGGAGCCGCAGTAACCGAGCCACATGGTACGGCGTTCCGCCCTGACTGGGCCTTACGAGACGTTCTGACGTGGTGGCTGTCGCCTCGATCGTCATGCCGCTTGGCGGCAGGATGTCACGGCAGGCATCGGGCAGAAGTCGCACGCCCGACTTGTCGAGGTTCAACCCAGGCAGCTACAGCCTGCCAATGTCCGATAAGCTCGACGCTCTCCTCGAACGCCTCAAGGCGCATCAGCGCACGCTCATCCTGGCGATGGCCGAGCATGACGGCTTGCCGGCGCAGAGTGTGCTCCGTCAGGTGGCCGAGCTGGAGAACGTCATCGCTGCGGTTGAGGCAGTTGCGGCTGAGGAGGCGGACCAACGAAAGCGAGATCACAGATAACCAACCGACAAGCTTAGGTAGTCGGCCATTTTCTGCCGCCACAGAAGAAATTCTTTATACAAAACTGCCCATAGCGATCTCAAGCTAATCGTTCTATGGGTCAGGAAGCGCCATGCTTGCCAATATGCGCTTAAGTTCAAAAGTCGTCACGGGCTATGCCGCCATACTCTCGACAATGGCAGCTCTAACCATCTACGGAGTCGCCGAGGTTCGCTCAATCGATAATAGCCTTGGGACAATAAACGATCTAAATTCCGTCAAGCAGCGATACGCCATCAATTTTCGCGGCAGCGTTCATGACCGTGCAATCAGTCTCCGCGATTTCACCTTAGTATCCGATCAACACTCACGTGAGACTGTCCTCACCGATATCTCCCGGCTGTCGGATGCATATGCTCGCTCCGCCGCCAGCATGGATCGCATGTTTGCTGAGCACCCCGACACTTCGGCTGAGGAGCGCACGATCCTCGGCACCATCAAGCAGACCGAGGCTAGAACGCTGCCTTTGATGAAGGAGGTCATCGAGCTTCAGCAGGCCAGTCAGTTCGACAAGGCCCGCTCGCTCCTGATGCAGGAGGCCCGTCCCGCCTTCGTTGAGTGGCTCGGGCGTATCAACCAATTCATCGACCTCCAGGAAGCTCGCAACCAGAGCATCGGGGCCGACGTGCGGGCAGTTTCGCATGCCTTCACCCTCCTCATGCTCGGCCTGCTTGGATTGGCCGCTGCCGTCGGCGTAGGGTTCGGCCTCTGGGCCTACCGCGCCATCCGACCGCTGCGGCCGCTGACAGCTGTCATGCTCAAGCTGGCTCACGGAGATCTCAACGTCGTAGTTCCGTCGACGAAGCAGCGTGATGAGGTTCGCGACATCACACAGGCGGTCCAGGCCTTCAAGGACAATGCCCTCGCAGCGCAAGCCTTGGCCGAAGAGCGGCAAGCCGAGCAAGGGCAGAAGATCCAGCAGGCCGAGCGGATCGATGCGACAACGCGCGTTTTCGAGAGCACGATGAACGCCATCGTCGGGCACGTGTCGGCTGCCGCCAATGACATGCAGAACACCGCGCGGGTCATGGAGAGCACAGCAGGGAACACGGCAGCTCGTTCGAACTCGGTCGCTGCGGCCGCGCATGAGGCTGGCGTGAACGTCACCACAGTCGCTGCAGCCGCTGAGGAACTTGGCCTGTCGGTGCAGGAGATCGGCCGCCAGGTGGCCGGCTCTGCCGACTTGGCCAGAACCGCGGTCACAGAAGCCGATCAGACTGGAGCTTTGGTGCGAGAGCTGAGCGATGCAGTCGCCCGCATCGGTGACGTGGTCGGGCTCATTTCCTCGATCGCCGGCCAGACGAACCTGCTGGCCCTGAACGCCACGATCGAGGCGGCGCGCGCGGGCGCCGCGGGTCGGGGGTTCGCGGTAGTCGCCTCAGAAGTGAAGGCGCTCGCTGAGCAGACCGCCAAGGCCACGGGCGAGATTTCTGGGCAGATCGCACGCATCCAGGGGGTGACGGGCCAAGCGGTGAGCGCCATCGGAGCGATCACGACACGGATCCGCGAGATCAGCGGCGTCGCCACCTCGATCGCCGCCGCCGTGGAAGAGCAAGGCGCAGCGACTCAGGAGATCGTACGCAACGTCAGCCAGGCGGCGGCGGGTACGGAGGAGGTCACGGGCAACATCGCCGGTGTGGCGGGGGCCGCCGAGGAGACGGGGGCTGCCGCGAGCCAGGTGCTGGGCGCCGCTTCCGAACTGTCGCGCCAGTCCGAACATCTCTCAGCTGAGGTCGGACGCTTTCTGGCCACCGTTCGGGCTGCGTGAGATGGCGATGAGCACGGGGCCGCATCGGGATGATGCCACCTCTTTCGACGCCATCCAGGCTCTCAGAGAGGCATTGGCCGGTGCGTTCGCCGAGAAGGTCGATCTCGGCCCCCGCGCAGAGCAGATCCGTCAGCTAGGCCGGTCGTTGGAGATGATGATCGAGGCGCTGCGCATCAGGCTCGTTGAGCTTGGTGCCGAGGTACAGACCGACGGCCAGCCCCTACGTCTCGAGCAGCTCACGCGTATGGCGCGGGCTGTTCGTGCCGACGGACTCGAAGAGAAGGGCGTCTGCTTCGATCACGGCCCCATCAAGAGCCTGTCGCGTTGATCGCGCCCTGGTGATCGTCGCCGCTCCGTGGCACCCGTCGAGCATGGCTATTCCCGATAAGACCGGATGCGAGGTGCGGATCGACGGCGCGTGGCAGCTCGTGCCGTTGACCGAGGTGCATGCACTACCGCGCCGCCGAGAAGCGCTGCCCGACCTGCCAGGGCCGGGTGCGCACGCAAGGGCTCTACTCGGGTGAGGGGGGCGTCGCGATGATGCATCAGCGGGCGCACGATGGTTGCCCCAGGATCCCCAAGCACTACGCCGGCACACTGAAGCGGCACCCACAGGCATTGGACTGAGGCACGTTCGTCGTCCGTCTTTCTGAGCGATCGGGTGACGACCCTGGCGCACCCAGAATTCACCTCGGCCCCCCGTTAGTAGAAGCCAGCCGATGACCGCTCAGGCGGCGTCATCCGATGACGGCTTCCGGCGCTTCGATCCCGATGGCCGAGGCGTCGTGTTCGTCCAGGGCATCGTGCCGTCCGGCCGGCGCGGCATTGATCGGACCTTGCCTGCACGGTCGCCTTTCCGTTCAGGACGAGGGCCTTTGCAACCGCCATGACGCCATGCTCGGAACGTGCGGCCATAGATCCACTCCTCGAAGTCGTGGTCGGCTCGGACGATCATGTCGGCGATCACCCGCTCGGCCTCCTCCTTGTTGAAGAGCGCTTGGCCGAGCAGGGCGATCGTGTAGCGCCGTATCTCCTGAGGGCCCTCCAAATGCGGGTTGCGATCCATGGCTCGCAGCACCGCGTGCAGCACCGCCCTGCCGACATCGTCCCGCTTCGGCGTGCCGGTCTTCAGGCGGTTCTGTCGGCGCTCGCCCTCAGTCTCGGCGTGGGCATCGAGGCTGTGCTTAAGCCGCTTCGACATGCTCTTACGGGACTTCCGGGCCGCGGGTGTCCAACCTGGACGTCTCGGGGTGGGTTCGGGGGTCTCGTTCTCGTCCGACATAGGTGCGCCTCCGTATGAGAGGCCCCCTATCGATACCGGATCGACGCAAGACACAAACGGCCAAGCCGCGGCAGGTCTTTGGCCGCGCCACCGGCTGACCCGGCGACATCATCGGATGATGCCGACTCGGTCAGCCGCTGACGTTTAAGGTTTTGGACTTCTTAGCCGACTGCATGCGCCGCCTCGCGTACCTGGCGTGTCGCCACGTCGACCTTCTCGCTCGCCCTGGCAATCGCCTCCATGCCGCCGGCGATCGTCGTCACGCCGTGCGCGGCCGTGTGCATGCTGCCCGACATCTCCCGGGTCACAGCCGACTGCTCCTCCACCGCCGCCGCAATCGCAGCCGATACCTCGTCCAGCCCTTGAATGGTGCCCTGGATCGAGCTGATCGCCTCGACTGCTTCGCGCGTGGCCGCCTGCGTCGCGGTGATCTGGCGCGCAATCTCCTGCGTCGCCTTGGCGGTCTGCTCCGAGAGCGCCTTCACCTCTGTGGCCACGACCGCGAAGCCCCGACCCGCGGCGCCCGCGCGCGCCGCCTCGATCGTGGCATTGAGCGCGAGGAGATTGGTCTGTGATGCGATCCCCTGGATCATCGTCACCACGTCGCCGATCTGTGCTGCATGGCCGCTCAAGCCCTCGACGATGCCGCTTGTGTGCCGGGCCTGCTCGACCGCCTCCCCAGCCATGCGCGCCGCGTGACTGACCTGCTGGCTGATCTCGCCGACCGAAGCCGACAGCTGTTCAGCCCCCGAGGCTACGATCTGGATGTCGTTCGAAACCTGACCGACCGTCCCGGCGGCTTCAGCGGTCTGCCGCGAGACGTCTTCGACGGCGGAGCCGATCGCGTCGAGATCCGCGCTGATCGTCCGCTGTGCCTCGATGCGGCGTTGGCGCTCGTGCACCTGCGTGGTGATGTCGACGGCGAACTTCACCACCTTCAGAACGCAACCGCCGGCGTCGAGGATGGGGTTGTAGGTCGCCTGGATCCACGCCTCGCGACCGCCCTTGGCGACACGCTGGAACTCTCCTGCGGCGAACTCGCCCCGGCCTAAGCGCTCCCAGAACCCGCGATAAGCTGCACCGCTCCGCTCGGTCGCGTCCACGAACAGGCTGTGATGCCGCCCTCGGACCTCGTCGAGGCGGTAGCCCATCGCGTCGAGGAAGTTCTGGTTGGCATCGATGATCGTTCCGTTCGGCTCGAACTCGATCACGGCCTGCGAGCGGTGCAGGGCGGCGATCTGGCCCTCCAGGTCGAGCATGCGCAACTTCTGCGCCGTGATGTCTGATGCGAACTTGACGACCTTCACGACGCGGCCTGCCCGGTCGAGCACCGGGTTGTAGCTCGCCTGGATCCAGACGTGCCGACCGCCCTTGGCGATCCGCTCGAACTCGGAGGACTGGAACCTGCCCTGGCGCAGAGCGTCCCAGAACGCACAGTACCCGGCGCTGTCGCGGTAGCTTGGTTCCACGAACAGGGCGTGGTGCTGACCCTGCACCTCGGACAGCGTGTAGCCCATGACGGCCAGGAAATTGGCATTGGCCGTGAGGATCGTACCATCAGGCTGGAACTCGATGACCGCTTGTGAGCGATCAAGCGCGTCGAGTTTGGCCGCCTGATCCGCCGCGACGCGGGTTCCGCCGAACATGATCGTACTGTCCCCAGAGTTGCGTTGGCTCGGCTAGCGAGGTTGTCGGCGATCAATGGGGCGATGCGCGGCCACGTTCCGCGGCCAATACCCGATGGCACAACACAGTCGTGTCCAATGATTAATTCTCTATTACGAAAATCATAGACGAAAGAAAATAGCTAAACAGAGCCAATACTGCTGTCATAATACGATCATCACAGGGCCGTGATGCGCGTTTATACAACCCTGACGTGCTGAAATGTTTTTGCAAGTCGGGGGCTTGATGCCCCGAGGGAGCTAGCCGTCCTCAGCATGCCTGAGGGGGGCACCTTCCCGCTACGCTTCGTCCTCAACAGGTGGCAGAATGCCACCACCATGCCGATCCGGCCCGAGCACCGCTTCTTCTACCCCATCGATTGGGCGCAGCTCTCGGCCGTGATCCGGTTCGGCCGGGCGAAAGGCTGCTGCGAGGGGTGCGGGCGGCCGCACGGGCGATTGGTCTACCACCTCGGCGACGGCCGTTGGTGGGATGCTGAAGCCGGCCGGTGGCGCGACGGTTGGGGCCGCCGGACCCGCGTAGGGTCGGGGACCGACATCCTCGGCCTCGCCCGTCAGACCCGGGTTATCCTGGCGGCAGCCCACCGGGATCACGACACCTCGAACAACGCGGACGCCAATCTAGCGGCCTTCTGTCAGCGGTGCCACATGATCCACGATCGGCCCGAGCATCAGCGACGGCGATGGCGCACGCTGTTCCGGAGAAAGGCGCTCGGTGATCTTTTCGGCGGCCCCTACGCCTAGCCTGCGAGTTCAAAACCGTGTTGTCTCTTGGATTATCTGGATCCGCTTCGCCCTTTTATCACTGGCTCAACTGCCCAAGCGCCGCCTAAGCCGAAGCGTTCTGCAAACTCCTCTGCCGGCATCGGACGCCCGAACAGGTAGCCTTGTGCTGTCTCGCACCCCTTCGCGATCAGGCGGCGGCGCTGCTCCTCCGTCTCAACCCCTTCCGCGATGACGTCCAGACCGAAGCTGCGGCTCAGCGCTATGATCGCCCGCACGATCGCTGCATCCTGCGGGTCATCGCACAAGTTCTGCACGAAGCTGCGGTCGATCTTCAGCCGCGTCAGAGGAAACCGCTTGAGCAGACTGAGCGAGGCGTAACCCGTGCCGTAATCGTCGAACGCCACGCCGACACCCAACCACCGCAGGTCGCGCAAGGCATCGACCAGCACCTCATCGTGGCGCAGGATGATGTTCTCGGTAATCTCAAGTTCCAGGTTCGCACCGGGCAATCCGGTCTTGACGAGAGCCCGGCTGACCGCCTCGGCGAGGTCGCCACGTGCGAACTGTGCCCCGAACAGGTTCACCCCGATCCGAAAATCGGGAGAGCCATTCTGACGCCAAGCCTCTGCCTGAGCGCAGGCCGTGTGGAGGACCCAGTTGCCGACCACCGCCGCGTGCGGGCCCGTCTCCAGCGTCGCCAGGAACGCGGCTGGCCCGATCAGTCCGTGATCCGGATGTCGCCAGCGGAGCAGCGCTTCTGCCCCGAGGAGTGTGCCGTCGGACAGCCGCACCTGCGGTTGATAGTGCAACTCGAACTCGTCGTGCTCGACGGCTCGACGGAGCCCATCGCGGCAGGTTCGCTCGCGTTGGGCAGCCTCGCGCAGGTCGGGCGTGAACAGGCGATGGCGGCCGCGACCGTCGGCTTTTGCCCGGTATAGTGCCGCATCCGCACAAGCCAGAAGATCTTCCGTGTCGTTGCTGTGGGCCGGACTCAAAGCGACGCCGACGCTGGCACTGAGGCGCAGCAGGTGATCTCCGACCGGGAACGGCTCAGACATGGCGTTCAGGATCGCTTCGGCCGACGCGACCGCGATGAGGGGGTTACCCACGTTGGGCAAAACGACTACGAACTCGTCACCGCCCAAGCGTGCCGCGACGGCGTCCGATCCGATGCAGGCTTGCACGCGCTCGGCCGTCTGGCGCAGCACCGCATCGCCGACGGCATGCCCGTGACCGTCGTTGACGTCCTTGAACCCATCGAGATCGAGCATCAGCACCGCGGTGGGCAGCGTCGCAGCCAAGGCTGCCCCTAGCCGAGCGTGCAGGACGTCGCGGTTGAGCAGGCCGGTCAGCGCATCGTGGTGGGCGAGGCGGAACAAGCGGCCTTCGGTCGCGTGACGGTCGCTGACGTCGCGCGCAATCGCGCCGAAGGCTGCAGCCTCGCCCTCGCGCCACGTCGACAGTGACAACTCGATCGGAAACTCGTGGCCGTCCCGGCGACAGCCGAAAAGCTCGACAGTGCGGCCAATCAAGGGTCCAGGGATGCCATCGGCAAGCCGACGCAGGCTGCCCTCATGACCACCGCGCATCCGTTCCGGCACGATCAGGTCGATATGTTGTCCGACCGCTTCGTCAGCGGCATGGCCGAAGATGCGCGCCGCGGCGGCGTTCCAGAAGGTGATACGTCCGTGCTGGTCGGCGCAGATAATGCCATCGGGCGAGGTGCCAGCGATCTGCTCGAACCGGTTCTGCGTGGCACGTCGTAAGACGTCAATGCGGCGCAACTCCAGTTGGTCGAGCACGAGGCGAGCGAGACTGGTCAGGACACGCTGATCGCTGGCTGTGAATGCAGGGCGCGGCTCGGAGCCGAGAAGGCAAAGCGTGCCGATCGCGTGTCCGTCACCGGTGCGCAATGGCGCACCCGCATAGAAACGGATGAATGGGTCGCCGGTGACCAGCGGGTTGTCGCGGAAGCGCAGATCGCGCGCCGCATCGAGAACGAAGAGGACGTCGTCTTGCAGGATGGTGCGCGCGCAGAACGCAACATCACGACCAGTCTCATTCAGCTCCAGACCGTGCTTGGCATGGAACACCTGACGATCGCGATCGACGAACGACACGAAGGCTACCGGCGCATCGAGCAGCTGGGCAGCTAGCTCGACGATGTTGGTAAGCGCAGGATCCGGGGCGGCCTCCAGGATGTCATGCTCGGCCAGCGCCTTCAGCCGACCCTCCTCGTCCGTCGATATCTGAATAGGTGACACGCTGGGCCTCGATCGGGGATGAGTCTACGGTTTGAGGGATCCTCGAAGACGGCTGGCCTCTGAGGCAGCGAGAGAGGCTTCGTGCTAGGTCGTGGATGGATAGGCCTGCGCGATTACGCCGAGCCGCGTGAGGGCTGCAGCCAGGCGACGGAGGTTGTCGCGAAAAGCCTCGGGCAATGTGTCGAGTGGCAAGACTGCCCAGTTGATCTCCTGCTCAAGGTCGCGGCTCAGCTGCTGCAACGAGAGCCCGAGCGCCCTGATCTGTGCCCAGCGCGGGCCCAGATCCACGTTGGCTGAAAAGGCTTGTTCCAGAGCCTTGACGAGGCGCTCAGCACCTTCGTGGTTGAACCTGTGTGGCAGCGGGTGAACCTCGGCCATCGCCGCCTCACGCTGCACGCACTGTGGCGAGGAAGCGCCCGACCTCGGCCGAGAGGTGCTCGGACTGGCGCGACAGCTCCGAGGCCGCCCCGAGCACCTGGCTAGCGGCCGCGCCGGTCTCCTCGGCTGCGCCTGCCACGCCCGCGATGTTGCCGGTCACCTCGCCGGTGCCCATCGCCGCCTGGCTGACGTTGCGCACGATCTCCTGGGTTGCCGCGCCCTGCTGCTCGACCGCGGCCGCGATCGAGGCCGCGACCGCGTTGATCTCGCGGATCCGCCCGGTGATCCCGGCAATCGACGTGACGGCCTGACCGGTCGAGGTCTGGATCTGTGCGATCTGCCCCGAGATCTCGTTCGTGGCCTTAGCGGTCTGCTCAGCGAGCGCCTTCACCTCGGAGGCGACGACGGCGAAGCCTTTACCAGCCGCTCCAGCACGAGCAGCTTCGATAGTGGCATTCAGCGCCAGCAGGTTGGTCTGGCCGGCGATGGTCGAGATCAGCCCGACCACGTCGCCGATGCGCGCCACCGCTGCGCTCAGTTCCTGAACGAGTGCGCCGGTCTGGTCTGCCTCGTGGACGGCACGCTGGGCCAATTCGGCCGAGCCGCTGACCTGCCGGCCAATCTCTTGGACGGACGAACCCAACTCCTCGGCGGCAGCGGCCACGGTGTTGACGTTGGAGGCGGCCTCCTCGGCGGCGGCAGCCACCATAGTCGACTGAGTGGCCGTCTCGGTGGCTGTGGCGGTCATGGTCTGCGCGGTGGCCTGCAGCTCGGTGGCTGAGGACGACACCATGCCGATGATGCCGCCGACCGCGGCCTCGAACCCGTCGGCCATTTGGCGCATGCCGGCCTTGCGCTGTTCCTCGGCGGCGAGTCGTGCCTGGGCAGTCTCCGCCTCCAGCGCACGGGTGCGGATCAGGTTGTCCTTGAACACCTGCACAGCGGCCGCCATCGCACCGATCTCGTCGCGTCGGGCGCGGTAAGGCACCTCGGCTTCTGAGTTGCCGCCGGCGAGCACACCCATCGTCACCGTCATGGTCTGGATCGGACGGGAAATGCGCAAAAGGCCGATGACAGCGGCGCCACAAGCGGCCAGCACCGCTAGAGCAACAGCGACGTAGGCGGCCATCGTGGCGGCATCAGCCTCGGCCATGGCAGCGTTGGCATCCTTGCGCGCGCCCTCCTCATTCAGGGTGATGTCATGGGCTAGGTCAGCTCGCGCTTCATCGTAGAGCTTCACGGCATCCGGTCCGCTCATCGCTGCGAGTGCCGCGGCCTGCTGTCCGGCCTCCATCAGGCGGCGCATCTCGGCATCGACCCGCTGGAACTGGCTCCAAGCCGCCGCGAAGGCCTCATAGACCGCACGTTCCTCGGATGAGGCGATCTGCGGCTCGTAGATCTTACGGGCTTGGGCAAGCTTGTCGTGAGTGGCAGCGAGATTGGCCTCATTACTGGACAGATGGGCCGGTGTGTCGGACAGGCTGAGCAGGCGCAGTTGCTTGATACGGACCTCGGATGCAGCTTCTCTCACTGCACCCAAGGCGACGACGGAAGGTAGCCAGTTCGTGGCAACTTCCCTGACGCTGTGACGGATGCCTGTGAGCTTGAGGATCGAGAGCGCGCCTTGCCCCGCGGTGATGAGAGCGAGCAGGCCAAAGGCGCCCACGAGCGTCGCCTTGATTGTCAGGCGCGGACGGACCAGGGCGGTTTGGGAAGAAGCCATGACGCGCAGGTCCCCTTTCAAGAGGTCCAACCCATGTCTGCCCGGCCCCTGTGCTGAGAGCACACGAGCGGCTGCGCAGCCACACGGGCAAAGATGAGGACTTGGTCAGTGGGCACGTTATGCGTGCTCCCCACCACAAGTTACCAGAAGCTGCGCTTAAGTTATTAATTAGGTGTTAATGGACCAACCTCATGGAGAGAAGCGTCCGGAATAGAACATGATTTAGATTACATTCGGACTCGCTTTGCAATGCATTGAACCTAACTCACATTATATTCCGCGCTGAATACGCCCAGTTCACGTAGGGCGCCGGTAAACGAGTCGTTACTTAGGTCGGCAGGCTCATAGCGGCCCGCTTGGCCCGAGGCTGGCCGTCCGAGCCGCCGCGTAACCTCTCGTTCGAAAGCGATGAACGCGAACACCTTGCCAAGGGGATCCTGACACGGTCGGCAGTCGAGCTCGACGCGGTACTTGGTACCGTCAGCGCGGTAGTTGGTGAGATAGCCCTGAAAGCGGTCGCCGCCCGCAAGAGCGCGGTGAAAGGCGTCGAGGGCAGTCCGCCGGGTTTCCTTCCCCTGCATGAACCGTGGGCTTTGTCCGACGAGGTCATTTGGATCGCGGCCAGTGAGCTGCCCAAAGGCAGGGTTGGCATAGAGGATCGTCGGACCGGGCCGCGTGAGATCGGCGTTTGTGACGACAACGCCCACCGGAGCATCGTGCAGGAAGACGCGGACAAACTCGACGATCGTCATCCCGATGCCGGCTCTCTCATCGCGTCACCTGTTCGGCATATCAGTCCAGCCACTTGCACCTAACGCATAGCGCTGCCCGCCATACCACCCGTAAGAATTTTCGCATGGTCTGATCGGTCGAGGTCGCCCGCTGCCCCTCGGCAGCCTTCTTTCGGTTCCGCTGGCCTCGTTTTCCCCAGATCTGGAACCTTAGTAGGCGTGCTGGTTACGCTTTTGACCCCTCCCCCCTGAGAGGTGGGGCCGTGACGCCCCTTCCCCTGCGCGGGGGTAGGCCGGGCAGCATCCCCCTTTCGGGCCAACCGGATCCAGGCGAGCCACTCCGGGCTGAGGATGCGGATCACGTTGGTGTCGTTGCGGAAACCGGTGATCTGGCGCTCCTCGACCGTCAGAAGGCCGAGCTGCCGTGCCTCACGGATGGCGTTCTTCACCGTCGAGCGGCACACGCCTGCCACAGCGGCCATGTTCTCGATCGACAGGCGGCAGTCCTTCCGCCGGGCGACCTCGGCCGCCACGAGGCTGAGGACCGCCTGCTCGGCTAGGGTGAAGCGGGCTGCGATGGCCGGAGGGAGCCGTCCAGAGGCCGCCCAGCGCCGACGGCGCTCCATTGAGGCATCCGTGCGAGGGCGCGAGCCGACGGCCCTCCTGACGGCTTGTAACAATTTCCGGGGATCGGCTGTTCCCTCCCCGGCGCCAGTTCCTGTTGGGTTCGGGCTCTGTCCGGGCCTAGGGCTGCTTTCGGATAATGTCCGCCCCTCAATGAGAACGGACAGCTCCTCGGCCTCGCCCTCCGTGATCTGGCCCTCCCCGTAGGCGCGCCAAAGCAGCGCCGTTACCTTCGGCAGAGTGAGTCGGGTGGCCGCCTCGATCGCGCGGCGGATCTCGTCTGCGAACACGTATTTCGGCCCTTATCCACAGGGCCACAGAGGGACGTTCGGCGGCGCACGCTGTGCGCTCCGTTCAAGACAAGCCGATATCGTTGCGGGAATTGGCGTTCCCGCTTGACGCCAGGGGCGTCTTCATGGCTTGTGGGGATTGGAAAAGCGGCCCCACAGGCCATCTCGATTTTCGACGGGCTCCTCGTTTGGCGACGGGGGGCCCGTTGGCTTTTCAGGGTCCTACTGCGGCGGTTGCTCTCCTGAATGGCCGGCTCACGACTCGCCGAGGCGAGCATGGCCGTGACCGCCCATGTCGGCTGGGGCGCACGGTTAAGTCAACGTTGGCGGTTTATCAGGGAGAAGCGGCGGCACAACGGATCGAGCGAAAGGCTGCGGGTATGAGCCAAGCTCCCGAGCGGCCGGCAGAACAGGGGTTCGAACTTGACGTCCCTGACGTCGGCGATCCCGTGCCGTGTTTTGGCTTCCAAGCCGATACGATGAGTCCTGAGGATAACGCGGCGGCTTGGCGCGAGGCGGTCGGCACCCTGTTCGAGGTCGACGAACTCGCGTGGGGCGAGCTTGGCCCCTTCCGCGCCGATCTCGTCAGCTACGCGCTCGGACCGGTCGTGTTGGGGGCCACACGAGCTAGCAGCCAGCGCTTCCGCCGGACGCCGGAAACCATCGCTCGCAGTGGCGTCGATCATGTCATCGTCCAGCTCTACACCAGCGGTGGCTACGATGGGGTTGCCGGAAACCGACCTATGCAGGTCCGGGCAGGAGATATCTGCGTCTTCGATCTGGCTCAGACACTTGAGACCCGTGCGACGGCATTCGCGAACGTGACGCTGGTCATTCCCCGCCCACGGATGGAGGCCTGCCTTTCGCATCCCGAGGCGCTGCACGGTCTCGTCCTGCCTGGCACGAACGTCGCGGCTGCCTTGATCGGTCGGCATCTCCAGGCCCTGATCGAATTGGCACCGGCGATGACGCTTGCGGATTGCGCACCCGTCATCGAGGGGTCGGTCGGGCTGATCGCGGCTTGCCTGCGCGCTGAGATGGATCCCCCCGACAGCAGGGCGGTTGCGGGGGAAGCAGATCTGCTAATCCGCATCAAACGACAGATCGAGGGGCATCTTGGTGATCCGGGCCTATCCGGTGCATCGGTCGCTCGGCACTTCGGCCTGTCCCGCTCCACCCTCTACAGATTGTTCACCCCCTACGGCGGCGTCGCTGCCTACGTGCGCAGCCGGCGGCTACACCGGGCCTTCTTCGAGCTGACCGCACCGGGCGCCCGGGTCAAGGAAGTCGCACGGCGCTGGCAGTTGGGTTCCAGCGAGGTGTTCAACCGCTCCTTCAAGGCGGCTTACGGCATCACGCCGAGGATGGCGCGGTCGGCTTCGGCGCTCGCGGCGGAGGGGCGGCACGCCAATGACGACGCGCCGAGGTCTCAACTCTCGAGATGGATGCGGAGCATGGGGGCGCCATCGCGGACGCCGTAACATGGAATGCCAGCCAGGATGATCCAGATTGTCAAGCCGAAGGGTTGATCTTGCGCAATCGATCTAGGATGACGCGCTGATCCCAAACATGAGGATCGAGTGATCAAAACCCGGTGGTAAACGAAGTGACACAAGAAAACGAAGCACTTAGCTCCAGTTTCATCGAACTAGCTGGCGATATTGTCGCCGCCTACGTTTCCAACAATTCGGTGCCCCTATCAGAGCTTCCGAGTCTCATTCAGAGCGTGCACGATGCAGTTCGCGGCCTGACTTCTGGTAGTATGTCGGGTCCGACCGCTGCAACGATCGAGGTCGAGAAGCCGAGCGCGGGCCAGATCCGCAAGTCGGTTCGCGATGACGGGATCGTCAGCTTCATCGACGGCAAAGCTTACAAGACGCTGAAGCGCCACCTGACCAGCCACGGCCTGGATCCGAAGAGCTACCGCGACCGCTACGGCCTGCCGGCCGACTATCCGATGGTCGCCCCGAGCTACGCCGAGCGGCGTTCCGCCCTCGCCAAGGCGATCGGACTAGGCCAGCCCGGCGCCATGGCCCGTAGCGAGCGGAAAGGCCGTAAAGCCGGCTGACGTTGAAGATCCTGAAGCAGCCGCGAGCTACTGTTTGGGCGCTCGAAAGCGACCATTGTCACGGCGCCGGACTCGGCCACATCGCGTCCCGTCGGCCGCTCGACCCCGCTAGGATTTAAGGCCACGGGCAGGAGAGCGGCCGACATCACCAGTGCAAGCCGATACGCAACGTGGCTCGGCCGAGACATTGCCGCGAACCGGTTGCGGTCAGGTGAACGACACGGCAACCTTGCTGCTATGATCCGGTCCGAGCTTATCGCCCGCATCGCCGAGCAGAACCCGCACCTCTACGCGAAGGATGTCGAGGCGGTCGTAGACGCCATCCTCGGCCGGATCGGCGATGCTCTGGCGGACGGCGATCGCGTCGAACTGCGCGACTTCGGCATGTTCAGCGTCCGAGAGCACGAGGCCCGTTCCGGCCGGAACCCGCACACAGGTGCCGTGGTAGCGGTCCCGGCCAGAACGCGCGTCCACTTCAAGCCGAGCAAGGCCATGCGAGCGCGACTCAACCTCGAGAGGGCCGACTCCGATCGGGAAGCGAAGCGGATCCTGCGCGCCTCGTGATCTGCGCTGGAGGCTGCAAGGTGAACCGGACGGGCGTCTTGGCCTCCTTCAGCCGCTCCCGGTAGCCTTGCTGGCTAGTCCGAAAACCCGGTGAGCACGCCCGGTTTCGGTCTTGGTATCCTATAGGGGTTGGCCGGGTGGGCTCACGGGTGAGCAGATCCAGTGGGGGACAACGTTCGGAGACGACAAGCGCGACCATGCCGGCCGGACCTTCGACCCTCGCGGACCTTCGCAAAGCGGGCATCATCAGCAGCCGGGAAATCGTCGCGGCGATCGACTGCTTCATGCGAGATCCGGCGACCGGCCCTTACCGGTTCATGAGCGGCCATAGCCTCGACATCGCAGCCATCGTGAACGCGACGCCTGGCCTCAACCAAGTGGAAGAGCGGGCCGATCCGCAGGAGAAGGCGCTCCAGACGGCGGCTGCAGCCATCGTCATGCCCGCCTATCCGACGACGCCGTAATCTATCGGCAGCTAGGCCCCACCGAGGTCTAAAATTACCTGCGGGAGAGCGGCCGAGTTCATCATCGCGAGCCGGTATGTGACGCAGATCGACCGAATGGAGGTCAGCCAGCACCGGGTCGTTGTTAGTCACAAGCCGCCATATAGTAATCGAGATCAATTGACGCGAACTGAACGGTGCTGTATTCGGCGCTTATATTCAACGGAACGCGCCCACGAGGAGTGCATCCGATGAGGACGCTTTGCCGAAATAGAGCTAGATGCGATCTACTCGCACTAGTGATTGTTCTGACATTCTCGACACCGGCATGGGCGCAGGTTGGGGACAGTGTTCGACTCACCGATAGCGCGGCATTGAACACTAGGAATGATATAGATACCGCGCCGAACGAGACACCTGATATATCGATCATCGTCCATGATGCGACTGGAGAATTTGGCGCCGCCGTACCAATAGAAGTCAAGATAATACCGACAAAAATGGTCGTCGTTCAAGCGATCAGGTTGCTCGGACTGCCCTCTGGCACGACGATTAGCGACGATGTCAACACGTTCTCTCCGTCAGAAGACAATGACGATATCGACCTCAGCTCATGGGATATTTCAAAGCTACAGATTACACACAAAGATAAGCGCAACAAAAATTTCACGCTCACAATAGCGGCAATTTGGACTTTAAAAAACGGCGGCCGCTTAGATGTCACGACCAGCCGCTTCAATGTCAGCTTTGTACAAGGAAGTTGGGATCGCGCTGCTGCTGCCAGCAGTGGCCCCAGTAGCTCAAAGCGTCCTGCTGCCCAGATCCGCGAGACAACCCCTGCTAACCAGCGTGTTGCCGCCATCTTTAGTCATGATGCGTCGGTCTCAGGTGTCTTCGCGCCGGAAGTGCGTGCAAGGCATCTTGAGGGCCCAGTGGTAGTCAAGCATCCGGAAGTTCCGGCGGTTGCGGAGGGGGAACCTAGTGCTGAAGCGAAGGCTGCGGCCCTTCCACGATCGCCGGCGTCACCACAGCCAACATCGCGAGTTGATCCGCTTGTCGAGCGAGCAAAGGGTCTAATCCGGCTCGGTGACATCAGTGGCGCACGGCTTTTGCTGGAGCGCGCCCGCGTGCGCAATGCGCCGAACGCGACCTTTCTTCTAGCGCAGACTTGGGACCCAGTCATGTTGCGGACCTGGAGGGTGCGTGGACTGCAGGCGGACCCGGACCTCGCCAGAAGCCTGTATGCGAGGGCCGCAGGTGAGGAAGGGCCGGATGAACGGCTGCTCGCCGCAACGGGTCGTTGAGAGCACGCGCAAGGACAGCCGGACGATCATCGAGGGACGCATAGATGCCAAGGCTTGCCCAGTTTGCCGCTCTTCTATGGCTCGCTACCCTAATGTCCTGCCCTGCCGCGCGAGCCGAGGCGAGACCCGCCGATGCCAGCCCCGAAACGGAGGGTGCCCTGGGCGAGCGGATGAACGCCAATACCGTTACGGTGGTGACGGGTACACCTGGCGGGACCTACTTCCGCATCGGGGCCGATCTAGCCTTCGTGTTGGATGACGGCGATAAGCTGCGGGTCCTTCCGATCCTCGGCAAGGGGGCGGGCGAGAACGCCTACGACATCCGCTTCCTAAAGGGTGTTGATCTGGGCTTCGTCCGCACCGATACACTGGATCAGCTGCGACAGGACAAACGGCTCAAAAACATCGAGCGGCACATCCAGTTCATCGCCAAGCTCTTCGACGACGAGTTGCACATCATCGCGCCGAAGGCGGTTCAGGCGGTCGGCGATCTCAGCGGCAAGCGGGTCAGCTTCGACGTCAAAGGCAGCGGCACCGATTATAGCGGCCGAGCCATGTTCCGCGAGTTCGGCGTCACCGTGGAGGCGATCAACGTCGATCAGCCGACCGCCCTGGAAATGCTGCGCAAGGGTGAGATCGAGGCTGTCGTCTCGGTGGCGGCTAAGCCGGTGGCCTTCGTCGCAGGCTTCGAGCCGGGGGATCGCTTCCACTTCGTGAAGGCGCCCTACCCTGACACGATGAACGAGGCCTACGTCCCCGCTACCCTGACGCGGGCCGATTATCCAAAGCTCGTCGGCGTTGAGGCGGTAGAGACTGTCGCTGTGGGCACGATCCTCGGTGTCTACAACAGTCCGAAGGGGTCGGCGCGCTACGGGAAGTTGGTCCGCTTCGTCGACGCCTTCTTCGGTCAGTTCGACAAGTTTCTGGCTCCGCAGCGGCACCCGAAATGGCGAGAAGTCAACCTCGCGGCATCAGTAAGCGGCTGGACTCGCTTTGGGCCCGCCCAAGAATGGCTTGACCGCCACCGGGAGCAGGAGGTCGCTACCAGGCCGGATCTCGACCGGTTCTTCCAATCACAGCTCGACCAGCCAGCCGGAAAAGAAGAGATCTACCAAGCCTATCTGAAGTGGCGGCAGGCTCGGTGATTAGGTGAAAGGACTGAGCGTCACGTTGGCAGGCCTCGGGATCACGCACGCTTCAGTAGCTCGACGAGCAACGAGCCAGCCGCTGCGATGACGTTCCCACGACCTCGCCAAGGCAGGACGATCGAGCTTGCCACCGGGACAACCGCCATCTGCGGCAGCACGGCCTTGGACGCCTCTTCCTCACGGTCCTGATCGTTTCCGCGCATGTAGACGACCTGGCTCCCATCCAGGATGTGCTTCGACGATCCCGCGATCCCGGCGTTCGGTGTCTACGCGCCGGAGTAGATAGACCCCGACAGGCATGGCGTTCGCTGCTAAGCTTGTCGGCGTGAGCCGCGCCCGCATTGATCCCAGCACCCTGTCGGACCTCGTCGTTTACGCCGACGAGAGCGGTGACCACGGCCTCGTCACGATCGACGCGGGCTACCCCATCTTCGCGCTCGCCTTCATCGTCATGACCCGTGACGAGTACGTGGGTACGGTGACGCCTGCCCTCCAGCGGCTCAAGTTCGCCTACTGGGGCCACGATCAGGTCGTGTTTCACGAGCGCGACATCCGGAAGAAGATCGGCCCCTTCGCGATGCTGGCGGACCCAGCCACCAACGCCGACTTCATGGCTGACCTCACGGGGATGATCGGAGCGGCCCCATTCCGCCTCTGCGTCGGGACCATCGACAAGCTCAGGCTCAAGGCCAAGTACGCGAACCCGTGGAGCCCCTACGAGATCGCGCTGCGCTTCTGCATGGAGCGTCTGCTCAACTGCCTCCAGCGTCACGAGCAGGAGGGGCGGCTCGTCCACGTCGTGTTCGAGAGCCGAGGCAAGAACGAAGACGCCGAGTTGGAGTTGGAATTTCGTCGGATCACCGCGAACCAAGCCAACTGGGGCTACCGTTCGCCCGACTTCTCCTACGCTCGGTTCGAGCCGGTCTTCGCGCGCAAGGATGCCAACGCTGCTGGGCTACAGTTGGCGGATCTCGTCGCTCGCCCCTGCGGATTGCGGGCTCTCCGTCCCAATCAGCCGAACCGAGCGTTCGAGGTGCTCATCCCCAAACTGACCGGCCATTCCGGGTTGAAGATGTTCCCCTGAAAAAACAAAGGGGTCCGGGCGAACCCGGAACCCCCTTGCCGACCAGGATATCCCCAATCCTGAGGACAATATGAGCCTCCTCGCAGCCGATGTCGATGCTCACGGAGGCCGCAGCGTGCTGCTCTTGGCGATCGTGCTGAGCGTGGAGGACCTACTCCACCGTGCGCCACTTCACGGGCGGCAGGGCCTCATCGGGCGTAGTCGCGTCCCTCTGGTAGAAGGTCCGCCGCTCGCCGGTTGCGACATCGTCGATCGCCTCGATCACCTTCGAGGTCGCGTTGTAGAGCGGCCCCTGCGGCTTGGCCCTCGTAAGGACCAGGACGCACTGCTGCCGCCACCGCCGGACCTCCTCTGGAAGGCGACCTCTTCGGCCCGCACGAAGACCCTTCGCTCCGCCATTCTGCCGCTGCGCACCGCCCGTGCGAGGAGATAGAACGGGGCGCGAACATGGCTATGCGAATGACCGACGCTGCTCGCATATGTGAGGGCGTGTCACGCAGTGGCGTGAACAGAACGGCACCGAGGTCCCGGCGATCTTCGCCGTGAGACGCATCGCGTACTGGTCCCGGCCTTGAGGAACGGCACCAAGTTCCCTGAGCCGGCGATCAGACCGGGCGGCAGGGCCGAGCTGAACTCCAGAGCCCCTAAGCCTTTCGGCGTCCTCAGAACAGGGGATGCGACGCAGATTGCGGCTACGCTACCGATAAGGCTCCGAAGCTGCACCGAGGGCATCACGCCATGTCTTCAGCCCCACGCGACAACAGCCGCCCGCTCCAGCGCTGGTCGAAGCCGGAGGCAGCCCCAGAAACTCGCCGCGGACGTGAGCACTGGGTCGTGCGCTGGATCGGCGCTGCCAAACGGCGTCCGAAGAAAACGACCGACATCGCTGCAAGCGAGCCAATGAGCGGGGGTATCATCCGGCTGAGTTGTGCGGCGACCTTCAGCCGGCCAGTGCGTCCTGATCTTGCCGGCATGGCCGCGCAACTCTTGACGTTCCCGGCCAAGCGAGACGTTGGTTGCACAAGCTCGCTGGCGGCTTTCACTGCCCTCGTGACTATCTTGGCGGCTTGCGGGCTTACGGGGTTAGTGCCGTAAACATACCCTCAACCGCCAATAGTAGCCTTCAGGGACTGAGCAACAGCGTTGGCCTGATCTCGGGTCAGGCCCGTCACCAGAATGGCATCGTCCCGGTACACCGTGTACGTGCCGTCGTCAGTCGCGCGGATGCGGATCATGTCGGCCCCCGTGGCGAACTGCGTAGCAGCGTATACTCAGGTGGGGTATTAGCAAGGGCCGGCCGGTAAGACTCTGTTTGCCACCGCGTCGCAGGTTACGCCCGCGGCCGGAGCGCGACCTCCGAGCGTCGGCAGAGCAGCGCCAGGGCGCAATCTCGTCCCGGCCCGGGTGCGGTCGCCGTCGCAGTCGCGCTTGCCTAGCGTGGGCCGCTATTCTCGGATCTGACGCCGTGCACGAGGCTCGCCAGGTAGATGGCGGATGCGATCACGGCGCAGGCCATGACACCGAGGGCTTGAGCTGTTGGCAAGGTCATACCGGCGATCATGCCGCCCGGTTGTGGCGAGCATGTTGCCGGATATGGGCAGGGCATTCACGAGCTAGCGATATGGCGCACCGGACTCCGCGACGGGCGTTTAGGTCACTGTCATGCTCTGGTCCTGCCTGATCCTCATCGCCGAACAGGCGTTCGTGCCCGCGCAATGGGAGCGCGCCTCTGTGCGAAAGGAGGCGGTTCTCGAAGGGATCGTACTCGGTGTCGTGGGTGCCGTCGTTGGCACCGGGGCTCTCGTGTTCTCGATGGGGGCAATCGAGATCAGCGGCATAACCCACTGTGTGGACTGGCAGCGGAGGCACGACTTGGTGCGGCTGGACGATGGGCCGCTACCGCCGCTGGTCCCCGAGCACCCCATCCCTCGGCTGCTCAAGCACCATGCTGCCGCTCCTGGTCGAACCGCCAGGATGTAGAACGATGGGGAGTGCCGGTCCGTCCAATCTCAACCTGGACGGACTGACGTGGCCTCACAAGAACCTCGCGCGTCGCATCAGTGCGAGAAGATTAATTCAGCATCACCCCTATGTTTCTAAATGTAACTCGGGTGCGCGGGCGCACATAGATGTCCGTGGCATAAAACATTTATGGATCAGTCGCGCGCAACATGAATTGCCGCAAGCTTCAGGAGTTTCCTGCCGCACCTGTTTCGTCAGGAGTCCAACGTGAATAAGCTCGCCCTTGCTGCCGTCATCTCTACGGCTTTCATTTCGCCCGTCCTTGCGCAGGCCGTCATCGAGACGCCCACAAGCACGACGGTCATCGTGCCGCCCGGCGCGCCTGGCGTCGTGACCCGGCAACCCGGCTCGACTGGGGACGCGCCTGCGGCCACGTATTCACCGACTGGCCGTGCAGCGGACGGCATCGCCACAGACTCCGCTGCTGCGGGCAATGAGGGTCAGCCCTCTCGCGTAGGTTCGACCGGCAGCGGCGGCAGCAAGTGAAGGCTTCGTCATCGATATGAGACAGGCGGTGCTTTAAGCGCATCACAGTTCGTTCCTGAGACCGCGGACCACCTTGAGCCCGCCCGGAACCCCGTGGCGGGCTTCTCCATCTGAGAGAGCGTGATAAACTCATGCTGGCGACCGTCTCAACAGCGACGCCAGTACATCCGGGACCCCGCGGTGACGCCTACGGTCCTGGGTAAGAAGCCCGCTCGGCACCGCCGCAGCGGGCTTCTGCTCTTCAGCGCGACAAGCAGCGCGAGAAATCCCCTTACCAATTCGCTTGACCGATACGCAGCCGGTCGATCATGGCCAGCGCTTGAGCACGTGCCTTGTCCTCGGTGGAGAGCGGTGTATCGGAACGCTGCACGAGCTTGCCATGCTTGCGGATCGCCCAGTGGTAGCCACCAGCCTCGCGCTGCGATGGGACGAGTTCGAATGTGAAGACCCGACGCTGTTCGGCTTCGCTCATCCGAGAGGTGTTCCTTGTCGGATTTCAGGCTGGAAGGATGTGGAGCATGCCGCCGATCACGCCGAGTGCTCCGATCCCTATCAACCCCACGGCAATGTAGAGCCGCATCCGGCTCTCGTCAGCCGCCCACGAAGGCTCCCTGACCTCGGGATCGTCAAACCAGTCTGTCACGGAGGCCCGTCGGGTCCAGTAAAGGGGAAGCCCGCCCCTCTATGCATCCGGCACGACGGTGAGATGACCTTGACCGTACTCCTCGGCGCGACACCCCCGCCTCGAGCACGAGCGGTGCAGTTCGCATTTCGTCGTGGGAGCGGTATCGCATAAGCGGCATGGCAAAGCTTGGTGATCGATGCTCGACCGGCCTATCATCAGTCTCGCCGTGTGGCTCTCGAAGCCCGTGGGCTTCCTGGCGACCTGCTTCACGGTCACGGCGGGGCTCGCCGCTGGCGCTCTGCTGAGCTTCAACGACCACTGGGCGCTCGTCTTCAACCTGTTTCTGTCCATTGCCGCCATGCTCTTGGCCGGTGTGATCCTCGTGGCCGGAGCACGCGACACCGCTGCCATCCAGATCAAGCTCGATGAACTCATCCGCGCCGTGGCGGATACGGACGAGCGCTTGATCGGGATTGAGGACCGCAGCGCCGAGGAATTGGAACTTCTCAGGCAGGACAAGGCTACGGTGCCGCCTCCTTCGGAGGGCGCTGAACGAGCGTAATCGCATTGTCGCGGCGGGTAGCTTAAGAGGCGGCCAGCGGATTGGCGGAGGGTGGCACAATGGCCAAGGACAAAAAGAGCACCTTTCCCGGCTCCTTGCGGGACCACAAGGACGCGGCGAAGGCTGAGGCCGAAAAGGTCAGCGCCAAGATCGAAGAAGCATTCCAGAAGCTCGCCAAGAAGATGCGCGAGCGGGCCGACAAGGCAAAGGCCAAGATGGAGGATACCCGCAAGCCCGAAAAACGTGCTGTCCTGCTCCGGCGCTTCGAACTGTACGCCGATGCGGCAACTCACCTCGAAGAGCGTCTCCCCCAGCGCGACGACTGACGGGTAAAACCCGGCCTCGGGAGGGGCATTCGGATGTGGGAGCTCGCCAAGAAAGGCGCGGGTTGTTGAGCAGCCGGCTCTTCGCGCAGATCGGCAGCACGGGTTCGTTGCTGGCCTTCACTGCTTTCGTGACGATCTTAGCGGCCTGTGGGCTTACGGGCCTGCTGCCATGATCCGCGACCGTTGGATCCACTTCTCGATCTCAGCCTGGCCCTGTAGGAGGGCGACAGGGGTTGGGAGGCCAGTTCGTGACGTTGCCGTGGATCGAGGCGCTCGTCGCCGCGAACAGGGATATCATCGCCTGCGAGCGGCGCTTCCACGATCAGTGCGCCTTGATCGTCGCGAGGGCAGCAGAGGGCCGAGACACGGCTCAAGATGAACTGCTGCTCGCGTCCTACATGACGAGCCTTACTCTCATGCGCGTTCGCCGGGACAGCCTCCTAGTGGAAGCCTCAACCGACGCATGAGTGATCCGCGTGTACGCGGCGAACGACACGCTCCCGCGGCCGGACCCATCGCGCCAGACAACGGCGCCCAAGTGGATCGTCAGCCCGCCTGCGGTCGTGGTGATCCGTCCTCCTCGGTGAGAGCGCGCGCCGCTTCTGTCCGCGGTTCTCGCGCGCTGCTGCCGAGAACTCTCCTGGACCTCGGGTTGCGCACAGTGTCGATGCGCGTATGCTGAGGCAATCGCTGGCCAGGACCCCTGGGCGTCAGCGGCTGAGAGACCGTCGTGCTCCCGCCTGATCGGCTACGGAGCGTGTCTCATGCCCCAGACTCAATCGTCGCAGTACGTCATCACCGGCAAGGCTCAGGAAGGCTTTGTGCAGCAAACGCGTGTGAGGGCGGCAAGCGCCGTCGTGCTCGCGAAATCCTGGGTCGCGGCTGGCCACGCCGACGTTCAGATCGTCGACCCTCTCGGCACGACGCTCCATCCTGATGGCTACCGCCACGCGATCAAGAGCGGCCTCAAGTCCTACCGCTAAGCCTCTCGCGCCGCTTTCCTCTCGGCGCGCAGGTCCTTCAGCAAGGTCTTGAAGTCGATGATCTCAACCACAGGCGCCTTCTTGGTACGCCTACGGCTCGGTGTGGCCTTTGGCGGCCGTTCGACGCGCCTCTGCTGCTCTCGAAATCGGGCGATGTCCTCGGGATCGAACCGCTTGCGAACGCGCTGCAGACCAAGCCCGACCGCGATGTAGGCGATGTCCCCCCGGGCAACGTGCCCGTCGAAGGTTCGCCGGCCGATCCGCAGCAGCTTGGCTGCCTCGTCGGCTGTGAGGAGATCGGGTTCGGGCATAGGATCCTCTCGGAGCGCACGCCATTGAGCGCGGACTCGCAGAGGATGCCTGCCGATGCAGCCGATGCCAGAGCCGACCGTCGCCGAGATCGAAGGTGAGGTCGTGCATATGACCTACATCGTCGGTCGCTACGGGGAGCGATACCGGCCGATCCTCGATAGCCTCACCGGCCATCTTGAGGCGCGCCGACGCCTCCGCCCGTCGCCGGAGAGGAGCATGCCGAAACGCCTCCGTCCCCTCCCCGACCGATCCGAGGTCACTGACGACACGCCGCTGCATCTGGACACCGCGGCCCGCCTCGCCTTCCCCGATGGCGTTGTGACGGGTCTGACCCTGCGGAACGGGGCCGCCTGTGATTAGGCGTGGAATAAGGACCCCGTTTTCGGGGTGATCGGCGTCCAAACGGGACCCCCAGGACAAGTCATCCACACTGCCTTCCGGCTCGAACGGGAGGCTTGCGCGGGATGTTGGTCGTGGAGACGGTCGCAAAGATCCGCCGCGCTTACTTCGTGCAGCAGAAGCCGATCAAGCAGATCTGCCGGGAGCTGAGGGTCTCGCGTAAGGTCGTGCGCAAGGTCATCCGCTCCGAGGCGACGGCGTTCCAATACACCCGCGCCATCCAACCTGCCCCGAAGCTCGGATCGTGGCGGGACGAGCTCGATCGGATGCTCCTGGCGAACGCCAGCAAGGCGCGGCGCGAGCGACTGACGCTGATGCGCGTCTACGAGGCTCTGCGTGGGCTCGGCTATCGCCGCGTCACCGCACTGGTGAACCCCCGGAAACCGCTGATCGCGTCGCCGTCGTAACGAGACGTTAGCCGCTTTCGTTCAGCTTCAATCCCAGCGAGCGGGCGCAGCCCGATTGCCTTCAGAGCAGCGCGCCGGCTCCAAAGACAGGGCCCTCTGGTGCGCGGCCTCGTCGGCATAGTCGCAGCTTAGGCCCGCCCCTGCCTCCGGGGGCGGGCCTTACTCGTTCAACGACTGCCTGGCTGAAGCCTCACGGACAAATTTACGAAGAGCTAGCCTACGGTCGGCTGTCATCGCGCGCCTGCCCGCCGCAGCGGCCCTTTCCTCAGCCTGTTGCTGATTGCTCGCACCAGCTCGGTTTGAACGCTATTGGCGAAGTCGTCAGCGGTGCGGCTGCGCTCAATGTCGCCCGTAGGTTCGAGCAGGAAGGCCTCCGCATGCCGAATACGTTTGGCCTCAACCGCACGCTAGGCGGCGCCATCGGCGTCATCGCGTTGGTCTCGGTCCTCAGCAGCGGGGCGGTGCTGGCCACACGCAACCAACTGCAGGATGCGACCGACGCGCGAAACCGCTCTAACCAGCTGGTCCGTGGCCTCGATGCCTTCCGCACCGCCATGCTCAACCAGGAAACCGGGCTACGCGGCTACCTGATCACCGGCCGCGAGAGCAGCCTCGAACCCTACACGGCCGGGCGGCCAGCTCTCGATGAGGCGATCAATCGTCTCAGAACTTTGATCGGCGACGATGCCGAACGGTCGCACTTATTAGCCGATGCCGTGACGGCTGCCCGCGTGTGGCAGGCCGACATCGGTGAGACCGCCATACGAGAAGCAGCAAATCCGGCGACGCGACCGGATGCGGTCCGCATCGAGGCTGAGGGCAGGGGCAAACAGTTCTTCGACACCTTGCGTGGGAAGCTCGCCGCCATCGACACTCTCGAAGAACACACCCGCGCGATGCAGGCCATTCGCGTCGCGCAGGCCCAACGCAACGAGAGCCTCGCTCTATGGAGCGGCACCCTGCTCACGCTGCTGATCTGCATCGGGATTGGGATCGCCATCAACCGTCTGATCGTCCGGCCGCTCGTGCGCGTGATGAGCTTCGTGGAGGAGGTCGGGGCGGGCGACCTCACGGGCAAGCTGAAGATGCGGGCGGGGGGTGAAGTCGGCCGCTTGGCCACCACCCTCAACACGATGGTTTCGGGTCTGTCGGACCTGGCGCGGACGAACCGAGCGGCGACGTCCGACCTGAATGCGGCCGCAGCCGAGATCCGCGCCTCGGCGCAGGAGCAGGCCGCCTCGGTCGAGCAGCAGTTCGCCGCCGTCCAGGAGACCGCCGCCACCATGGATGAGATCACCCAGTCGGGGGCGCAGACGGCCAAGCGTGCCACCGAGGTGATCGCGACCGCCCAGGCGACCGCCCAGACCTCGCGCCAGGGCCTGCGCGCGGTCTCCGACACCGCCAAGGCCATGGACGCGATCCGCGAGCAGGCGGAGGCGGTGGCCGGCAACATCGTCAGCCTGTCGGAGAAGACCCAGACGATCGGCGACATCATCGAGACGGTCAACGACATCTCGGAGCGCACGCACCTGCTGGCGCTCAACGCCGCCATCGAGGCGGCCGCGGCCGGGGAGAGCGGGCGCAGCTTCGCGGTGGTGGCCTCGGAGATGAAGCTCCTGGCCGACCAGGCGAAGGCGGCGACCGGTCAGGTGCGGGGGATCCTGGGCGAGATCCAGCGGGGCATCAACACGTCGGTGATGCTGACCGAGGAGGCGGTCAAGCGCGCGGCGGCCGGCAAGACGCGCTCGGACACGACGCAGCGCACGATCGAGGAGATCACCGCGAAGGTCGAGGAGGGTGTTCAGGTCTTCCAGCAGATCGTGGCCTCGACCAACCAACAGCAGATGGGCATCGAGCAGGTGATGGGGGCGTTGCAGAACATCCGCCAGGCCAGCCAGCAGACCGCCGCCGGCACGCGGCAGGTCGAGGCGGCCTCCGCCAACCTCACGGAGCTGTCACAGGCGCTGATAGCTCTGGCTGAGCGCTACCGGCACTAGGCATCAGCCAGTGGCTGCTCCGGTGCCTCGTGCTGGTTCGGTCCCGATCGGGTGACCTTCGCGAGGAGAACCTGCGCACGCGCGACGAACAGGTCGATCTGCACGATGCCTTGGTTGATTACCGCGATCAGGTTGGCATTTGCGTCGTCAATCTGAGCCTCACCGGTCGACTCCCGTCCCCGTAGGTCAGCGAGCAGCGTGGTCATCTGATCCCGCTGTTCGCGCAGATCCGCGAGGATAACCTCTGTCCGTGCCGCCTGCAGGCTCGTCGCTTGGCCACCGGCTAGCCGAACCACCGCGGCAGCATCGACCCGAGCAAGCGCAGATCGCTCCTCGCCTCTCTGGCGTAGCGGGACGATGTTTTCGCTCATGATCCTAAGTCCGCTTAGCCTCAGGCAGTCCGCTCAGCGTGTTCCCGCGCTCCGCCTTCAGCTCACGCTCGGCCATAAACCAGAACTCCAGTTCATAGCTGTCAGGCCGATGGTGACGATCCCACAGATCGTAGGCACGCTCCCGGATCTCAGTGTGCGACATCCGGGGCTCTGCCGCACACGCGGGGCACTGATCCAGGATCACCCGCGGATCTCGCCTGTTCCGGCGAGAGCCGACAGCATCACGCTGTCAGTTCCAATCTCGGCACCAGCGTAGCCGAGGGCGCGCGCGAGCAGATCCCTGGCGCGCCAGACGCGGCTCTTCACGGTGCCGAGCTGGCATCCCATGATCTCCGCAACCTCCTCGTAGGGCAGATCCGATACCGTCACGAGCATCAAGGCTTCGCGCATGACCTCTGGGATCCGCGCGAGGGCAGCCTGGACGTCCTGCAGCTCCAGACGACCTCCTTGATCGGGAGGTGAGACCAGACGAGCGGCGTAGCTACCGTCGTCGTCCTGCACCTCCCGGCGCTTGCGTCTTTCGGAGTAAAAGTGGTTGCGAAGGATCGTGAAGGTCCAGGCCTCCAAGTTCGTGCCGGGCTGGAAGTGTGCTCGGTTCCGCCAGGCCCGCAGGAGCGTCTCCTGAACGAGGTCATCGGCCGCCGTCACATCGTGTGTGAGGGATATGGCGAACCTGCGCAGGCTTGGTCCCACCGCGAGAAGCTGCTTCTGGAAGTCAGCTTCGTCGCGGCCGCGTGCCTTCCCGAGCGCCGTATCGAGTTTGGCCAAGACGTCGGCGAAGTGTGCCGCCGCATCCAGCTCGGCATCCTCCTGCGCGTAGGCGGCTACTAGCAGGCTGCCGAGCCGTCTCCGAACCTGCTCAGGAAGTACGACCTGGGAGACCTCTGTTGGATCCCCAGCCGGCTGCGATGGTGCTTCCGGACTCGTGCTCATCGTGGGCGCCCAGGAGTGGCGTACATCATCGACCTGCACCGTCCGTTCGATAGATCGGTCGCCTACATACCCTCACCGCATAGCTCGGTCAGTGCGACCAACCGCGCGAATTCTCGGTGTGGCTGATCCGTCGAGGTCGACCGCTGCCCTCCGGCAGCCCTTCTTCGGTTCCGTTTCCACAACCTGTCTCTGTGGATCTCCCTTATCCGTGGGGTGCAGCGTTTTGCACCCTATGCTGCCCAGCAGCGCGGGGGCCGCGGACCGCCCTCCCCGCCGGAGCCACTGCAGCCACTCCCGGCTGATGATCCGAAGGACGTTCGGGTCCGACTTCCGTCCCTGATGGCGGCGCTCCTGGATCGTCAGCAGCCCGTCGCCCTCGGCCAGCCGGATCGCAGCTTGAGCCAGCCGGCGGCAGACCCCCGCCCGCACCGCGATTGCGTCGATGCACAGCCCGCAGGCGCCATTCCGGGCCATCTCGTCCCCTACGACCCGCAGGACCGCGAGTTGCCCGGTGGTGAACCTGTGATCCGCCCCCAGTGAAGTGGTCCGCCCTAAGGTATGGCTTTCGGGCCAGGACGAGGACGGACAGATGGGAACGAAGCGACACAAGCCGGAGGATGTCGTCGCCAAGCTGCGGCAGGTGGATGTCCTGGTCTCGCAGGGCCAGAGCGTCGGGGACGCGATCCGCACGATTGGCGTGACGGAGGTGACGTATTGGCGCAGGGATCGGAGCCGCGCGCGTTGCTCGGCCGGGTCCAGGCCGCGAGCGAACGGTCCCCATTGGTCGGCGGCGGGGGTCAGCGCGGCAGCTCCCACCACGGCACGCCCGCCGACTGCCCCGGCTTCTCACGATGCGTCAGGTGGCGAACACGGCTTAGAGGACCTCGGCATCCAGGGCTGCAAGATCGGATAGGGCCTTATCTCGGACGACAGCGCGCCGTTCCCGATAGGCGAACAGATCCTCAGCTCTGATCCGCCGATGCCGGCCGACCATGGTATGCTCAAACTCCCTTCGCTCCAGGAGACCAATCAGGAACGGCCGTGACACATTGAGAATGTCGGCTGCCTGCTGTGTCGTCAGCATCTGACTGACCGGCACAAGTGTGACAGCATCACCACTGCCGATGTGGCGTAACATCTTCACCAGCAGATCCGAGAGGGCAGGGGTCAACGTGACCTCGGTCTGCTTCTTCTCCTCATCCAGCGCGAATAGCTTGGCGTCACCAGCCGCATGGGCGGCGATGATCTGGCGTAGCTGATTGGCAATGGCCTTCTCGTCTGCCGACGGCAGACGGCTGCCAAGGCCTTCAGCCAGGGCGGGCATGGTCATAAGAGTCGCTCCGATGGCTGCAAACGCTAGCTGCTATTCGAAACAACCGCAACAAGCGCAATAGCCGCTATCGCCATCCACAGGCAAAGCCGGTCACACGCTCGCTTCTGCCGGGCCGTGTTGATCCAACCCGTAATGCCTTACCGCTACGCTTTCCCCACGCTAGGTGGCAGAGTGCGGCCACCATGCCGATCCGGCCCGAGCACCGCTTCTTCCACCCCATCGACTGGGCGCAGCTCTCGGCTGTGATCCAGTTCGGGCGGGCGAAAGGCTGCTGCGAGGGCTGCGGTCGTCCGCACGGGCGGATGGTCTACCACCTCGGCGACGGCCGCTGGTGGGATGCTGAGGCGGGCCGTTGGCGTGACGGATGGGGGCGCCGGATCCGGATCGCGGCAGAGGCTGACATCCTCAGGCGGGCGCGACGGACCCGCGTGGTGCTGGCGGCGGCCCATCGGGATCACGACACCTCGAACAACGCCGACGCCAACCTCGCGGCCTTCTGCCAGCGGTGCCACATGATCCACGATCGGCCCGAGCATCAGCGACGGCGATGGCGCACGCTGTTCCGGAGAAAGGCGCTCGGGGACCTGTTCGGCGGCCCCTACGCCTAGGCGGCTCTCTCGGTATCTCGACTGTAACCGCAGGGCTCATCCGGCGTTCATGGCCCGACCTGCCCTGTGAGACCTCACTCCTCGGAGGTCACATGCGCGCATTCCTCACGGGCGCTGCCCTGCTCGTCCTTACGACGGCTGGAGCTACGGCCCAGCCCTACGATGATCGGCGACCGCTGCCCCCGCCCGGGGAGGACTTTGATCGCCCCCCGCCGCCCCCGCATCGCTTCCGGCCCCCGCCGCCGGGCGAGGACTTCGATGACGACCGGCCGCCGCCGCCACATCATCACCGCGGGCCGCCTCCACCAGATGATGACGACGATGACGGACGGCCCCCACCGCCGCCTCGGCGCTACTGAGCGCTCTTGGCAACCATCTCAGTCTGTTAAAACGGCGATTAGCGAGAACGACGTGGCGAGTGCGAACGTACCGGCCACAAGGGACGCGATCAGGAGCATATCAGAAGCCTCATGCGCTCAACAGCGCAGCTTCCTCAAGAACGCACACGGCCACGCTCTGTTGCACGCGGCCAAATGCTGAGCATCGGCCGCTCGGCCCCGCCCCGATCTGCTCACGGGGCGGGGGAGCGTCCGATCTCACCAGCGGGCGGGCCAATACGCAACGCGGCCCGGCAGCATGATGCTGGAGGCGGGTTAGCGGGCGGTCAGCGGGGTCGGCTTGGCGTTGTGTCGAAACAGGCTGTGCAAGAGCCGGAAAGGCAGGCGCAGCAGCTTGTAGACGGCGTGAGCAACCATGACGGCGAGGACAGCAAGAAGCGCTAGGACGGTATTGAGCAACGCAGGCACTCCGTGCGGCATGAATGCGGCGGTCCGCAACCGCCATTGATGCCCAGGAGGCGCGCCGAACGCGGCGGGATTGTGAGCACCAAACCGTGCTCAGTGGCATGGTTGATGAACCCTCTGCGGGTCGGACCTGTGGGATCGATGCTCAATCAAGATGTGAAGTAGCCCCCAAAATGACCGGACAGGGGCTCACGCTTATGGAAGTGTGTGCCTATGACCGACCGTATGGTGAGTTCTAACGACCCGCCCCGCGCCGAACGCGTCGAGGTGATCACCTCCGTCCAGCGGCGTCGGCATTGGACCACGCAGGAGAAGGTGCGCCTCGTCGAGGAGACCTATCTGCCCGGTCAATCCGTCTCGCTCGTCGCCCGCCGCCACGGGCTGAACGCCAACCAGCTGTTCACGTGGCGTCGGCTGATGGAGCGCGGCGCGTTCACGGCCGCCGGTGCCGGTGAAGAGGTGGTGCCAGCCTCCGAGCTGCGGGCTGCGCGAGCCACAGATCCGTGAGCTGCAGCGGCTCCTGGGCAAGAAGACGCTCGAGACCGAGATCCTGCGCGAGGCGATGGAGCGGGTCGCCGCCCCCAAAAAGTTGCCCTCGCGCGTGACCTCGTGGCCGGGGAACGGCCGGTGAGCGCTGTGGCCGCAGCTTTGAGCGTGTCGCGCCCGCACCTCGCCTCGTCCAGGCAGGCCTCCCCCGCCTCGAAGCCCAGGGGCCGACGCGGCCGTCCGCCTGCACCCGACGCCGCGTTACTCGGCGCGATCCAGGCGCTCATCGCCGATCTGCCGACCTACGGCTATCGGCGCGTCCATGCCCTTCTGCGCCGGCAGGCCGAGCGGGATGGGCGGCCTGCGCCGAACGCCAAGCGGGTCTACCGGGTCATGAAGGTGCACGGCCTCCTGCTGCAGCGACATGTGGGCGGAGCCGAGACGCGCCGTCACGAGGGCAAGGTGGCGGTGGCCACGCGCAATACACGCTGGTGCTCGGACGGGCTGGAGATCGCGGCAGAGAACGGTGAGCGTGTGCGGGTCGCCTTCGCGCTCGACTGCTGCGATCGGGAAGCGATGAGCTACGTGGCGACCACGGCGGGCATCACGGGCGAGGACGTCCGCGACCTGATGGTGACGGCCGTCGAGCATCGCTTCGGGGCGGTCAACCAGCTACCGAGCCTGATCGAGTGGCTGACTGACAACGGCAGTTGCTACGTCGCCCGCGACACGCGCCGCTTCGCCCGCGAACTCGGCTTGATACCGAAGACGACGCCGCTGGAGAGCCCGCAGAGCAACGGCATGGCCGAAGCGTTCGTGCGAACCTCGAAACGCGACTACGTGCGTGTCTCGGTGCTACCGGATGCCGAGAGCGTGCTGCGCCAGCTCCCCGTTTGGCTGGCGCACTACAACGACCTTCATCCTCATCGCGCGCTCGGCTACCGCTCGCCGCGCGAGTTCATCACCCGATCAACCCAGGAGACCCTGTCCGGTCTTTAGGGGGCAACAACAAGATGACGTGTGGCGTGCCTATCCGTAAGCCGGCAAAATGCCGAAGCCGCCAAAACGCCGTGCCGACCTCGTATCCGTGTCCGAAAAGCGCGAAGCCATGCGCGTGTACGCCGTGCTGGCAACCGCGCCGGACGAGGCGCTGAAGGCCATTGCGCTGAATGCACTGCCGACAGCGCAGCTTGAGATCGTGGGCGGCCTGTCGCGCGACTTGGCGAAGCGGCTGCGCCTCAAGCTTGGGGAGCCGCTTTTGGTGTAGATCCCGGCCGAAGCAGTGGAGAGGCTCTTCACCACACCGCTTGGCCCGCAGTAGCTCAAAGCAGGCGTTCAGTGAGGGCGCAGAGCGGCGTTGCTAGGTCGTCGATCATCTCGACGCCGTGCACTCTCTAGCCGACCATTTCCGGTTGCCCGTCCTGGATGGCCCTACTGGCTTCCGATCCGATATCTGCGATCGCCGCGTGTAGATGGCGGCACATGCGATCACCAGGTGTCGTGAGCCGATGGGTGCATAACTCCCGCCAGTCCTGTTGGTCCACACGGACGACGACGCTCATCCCATGTGTGATGACGGTGGCGGGAAGGGCGCACGAAGCGCAACGGGCTGTCAGGAACCGCATGTTGATCAGACTGGAAGGACGTGTCCGCATCGCCTCTGCAAGACCAAAGCTTACGGGCCATGGGCCGGCGCTTGCGGTGTCCAGCTCCCCCGCCGCGCCGACCCTCACGCGACTGCCCGGCCAAGGCTTCACGGGCGAGCCCCGGTGAACTGGACCGGATGCGCCTGTCGTCACGTGCCTACCCGCTGCGTGCCGTGCGGTGTCGCGAACGCCTCGGGCGCGCGTGCGGGAAGAGGCTGTCATTTAGCAGGCCCCCATCCTCCTGTCCTCGGGGGCGGTTCAGAAGAACCGCCAGAATGTGGTGAACTACGGAGGATAGCTGAAACCAGGGCGACGCATCCGAGTTGAAGCAGCGTCGCGAGAACACCCTTGGATCCAGCCATGCCGACCGAGCTGCACGATAAGGCCCATATCGACGTTTTCGACCGCGCCGCTCGTGAGCATTGGGCGTTGCGCTTCGGGGTCACCGAGGAGCGTCTGCGCAAGGCCGTCCGGATGGTCGGATCCCGCGTCACAAGCGTGGCGGCCTATCTCGGTCAGCCTGCCCGCTGACCGAAGGGCATCCTGACGTGAGCCGGATGATCTACGTCAGTTCGAACGGCGACCGCTGGCTCCTGCTGCGCGATCCATCCGACGGGCGCAGCTTCGTCCGCCACGAGGCGAACATCGCGTCGGGCGGCCACGTCACCGACATCGCATTGGCGGCATTTCTAGCCGCCGATCGCGGTGGCCCCGAGCATCAGGCGCTATGGGCGTTGATCGGTGAACTCGTCGACGATGGCGCTACACCACCGTCTATGGTCGCTTAAGCTGCGCTGCCGCTTTGAGGAACGCGTCCGCGTCAACGAGAAGCGCGGCGGCAATCTCGGATAGGGCAGCGCGCTCGATAGCGGCAATGCCGTCATGGTCTGCCACGTCGACCGCCACTCGAAACACGCCTTCGCGTTGCTCCATGGGCCGACCGGCAATCGCCGCGACCCGTCGCAAGTTCTCCGCGCGGCCGGCTCGGGTGCCGGCCCTACCGATTGCCTCGTGTAGCGCCTCATCCAGCATCAGGACGTCGTAGCCCTTCTCTAGGATCGGACTGGCGAGGACGCCGGCGAGGGCTGTTTCCAGTTCATCGCCCGCGACCTCGCCGTCGGCGACGATGACGTTGGCGGCTGCGGAGACACCGGCCTGCATCAGCGCATCGTCGCCGGCATAGGCGGTCACCGTCTGGCGGAAGCGGGCGAGCAGGTCTTGTATGAAGGGCATGCTGATGCGCTGCTGAGCGAGGTATGTCGGAGACGGATTTCTAACGGCACCAGAGGGCGGCCCCGCACCAGCGCATACGCGCCACCGAGCCCGTGACGACAGGATCGCCGACGAGGCGATGAACCTCCTCCGTCTTCGGTCTATTCGCCTCGGCCAGCATGGCCGCCGAAAAGCAGCACAGCATCAGGGCGGCGATCCATAGGAGGGCCCGGAAGGTGCGGAGGGGGCGCTTCGACATACGCGCCAGCGTGGTGGCGTAGCGTTAGCGAACCCTTGCCGCTCCAGACCGGCGCGGCGCTCTGTCCGGCCCTGACGCTCAACTGGACACTCAGCTCAGGCTTCACTTCGTGTCGATGTTCACGTTGCGGGCCATGATCCAGCCGTGATCGCAGGGGCCGGTGTACGCCTGCTCGACAGGCACGAGGATCGTTGTCCGGCATCCCAAGGGAGCCGAGCCGTAGACGATCCCGATCCAGGGGCCGATCTTTTCGCAGACCTTGACCGCGTCACCGTTGTGCAGGCGCCCGATCTCACGGAACGGCGTCTCGCCCGGGCCGCTCTGAACCGGCAGGAAGCTTTCAATCCCCGGATCGACCTCAATCACCTTCCCTGTCTCCGAACAGGCATCCTCACCGATCGCCCCACGCATCAGGATCGGCACGTTCAAGGTTGCGGTCTCCGCTAGGGCTGCCCCCGGCAACATCAGAACGAAGAGCAGCCAGAGACGCGACGCTATCGAAGCCATGGGGGTGCCGAGCTATCGGGTTTTGATGACGAGCGATGCCGCAATCGCTTGTTGGAGAGCGGATAACGCAGGCCTTCACGCGACGATCCAGCGCTTGGAAGGGCAGGGTAGAACCGGGGCTCGATCGCTGCGTTGAGCGACATGCGCGCGGAGTTCGCCATGACCCTGTCGGATCCTACTCGCTTGGCTCTCACAGAAGCCGCCCTCGCGTCCGCAGATCGGCTCTGGCGTGAGGAGATGCGCCGGACCTATGGACCAGACGGGGTACTGATCTACGGGTACGCTCCGGAAGGACAAGGCGGCCTCGGTACGCCACTGCGGCGCAGCTACGAAGCCCGCCGAGTTGCGGTCGCGCTATGGCGCAACGAGCGACGCAGGGCATCCTAAAGGATCAGCGCTGATGGATACCCGCCAACCCCCATCCGTCGAACCAATCGCGGAAGGGGCTCATGCTCGTGCGATCGGTAGACAGAAGGACGCCTGTCCCTATCCAGCGGGCTCAGCCGAGCGGACGGCGTGGCTCGAAGGGTATGACGGCACGCCCGCAGAGGACGGCCCAGATTTACCGGAAGCGGATGCCTGAAAGAGCGATTGATGAGAATTGGTGCTGCTCGTCAGCCACCGATTACGCGTCACAAAGCGCGCTTGCGCCATCACATGACAGCTTCGATCAGCCCGAGTGCTTTGGCTTTCTCAGCCTCAATGTACCAGTTCTCCGGAGCTCGTTGCAGAACCTCCTCCATTGTCACCGATGAGCCGCGGATGAGGTTCTCGAAGCCCTCGTTCTGAATGGCAATCGACGCCTCGATCTCATTCAGCGTTGCCTTGAGCATAGCGCCGCAGGTCGTGAGCGGACCCTGTATGTGCAGCTTCTTATCCAGCTTGCGCTCGTGGATCATGAGCCGCGTCCCTCGGGTCAGGTAGCGGTTCGGCCGGGCGAAGAAGCTCATGAACGTCGTGCCAGCAGAGTAGATCGCTGCTTTTCCGAGAAAGACGAAGCGTCGACCCGGCTCCATCTCGCTATGGTAGCGGATGTCCTCGCCCATCATCCGCGCCACTTCTGGATCGCCGCCCAGAGTGGACAGCTCAATCACGACCAGCTCACGCTCGCTGGCCTGCGCGAGTTGACGCCGAAATTCCTTGTACATGTCGTAGTCGACTGCCCCTGACAGCAGGACCGCGGGCGCGCTGAAGGCGGAGGCGGTGAGAGACGACGAGGCCATGGGTTCACCGCGCAAGATCAGGACCTAGTGAGCGGTAGCACCTGCATACGGCGTACCAAGGAGGCTGTTGCCCATCGATGATGCGCTTGAGGCAGCGCGCTACGACAAAGCCTCGCATCGTCCGCTTGGCCGAACGCTCGCAGACCCTCACCGCATGGCTCGGCCTGTCCTACCACCCGCAAGAATTCTCACAGGATCGCTTCGGCCGAAGTCGACCGCTGCCCCTCGGCAGCCCTTCTTCGGTTCTGTATCCACAACCTGGTTCTGTGGATCTCTCTTATCCGTGGGGTGCAGATTTTTGCACCCTATGCTGCCCAGCAGCGCTGGGGCCGCGGATCGCCCTCCCCGCCGGAGCCACTGCAGCCACTCCCGGCTGATGATCCGCAGCACATTCGGGTCGTTCTTCCGCCCCTGGTGGCGCCGCTCCTGAATGGTCAGCAGCCCATCGCCCTCGGCTAACCGGATCGCTGCTTGAGCCAACCGCCGGCTCACTCCAGCCCGCGCTGCTAGGGCGTCGATAGGCAACCCGCAGGCCCCGTTACGGGCAACCTCGTCTCCGACGATCCGGAGGACTGCAAGCTGACCCGCAGTGAACCGGCTGGCGAGCGCAGGGGGCATCGGGCCGGAACAGGCCAGCCGGCGACGGCGCTCGATGGCTACAGATCGCTCAGGGGCCCTCTGCAGGCGCTTGGGCGGGAACAGCGTCACTCGGCCGAGCGGGATGCCGACGGGCGCCACGGCCTCGCGGATCGCAGCCCTACGGGTGTGCAGCGCCTCGGCCAAGCCCTGCGCCTCGGCGTCCGTCACGGTCTCGGCGGCGTGGGCCTGCCAGATGGTGCGCGACAGGCTGTCGAGTTGCGCAAGCGTGCGCGCGCTGTCGATCACCGACCGCATGGTGGCGTGAAACATCGGTCCCGGTCCCTTTCGGGCCGCGGCTAGAGTCCAGGCAAAGCTTCCCTGGTGCGAAAGTTGGCGCTTTCGCTTGACTCCCGGCGGGAGATCATGGCTTGTGGGGGGTATTCACTCCGGCCCCACAAAGGCCCCAGGTTTTCGACGGGCTCCCATTTGGCGATGGGAGCCCGTTGGCTTTTCAGGGTCTATCTCGCGGCGACGGTCTCCTGAATGGCCGGCTCACGACTCGCCGAGGCGAGCACGGCCGTGACCGCCCATCTCGGCCGGGCGGCACTGTTAAGTCAACGTTGAGAGGTAAGGCAGCCTGCAGGCACTACCGCTGCGCCTACTCCGCGGCTGCCGCTCCGGTTTGCCGACGGAGCTTTACCTGGACCCGCCGGGCCATCGCTTTCACCTGCGCGACCGACGTGGCCCGGTCGTAACCGCGCCCCTCCAAGCCATTGAAAAGCGCACGGCTCAGCTCCGCGACTTTGCCGTGATCGACGGCCACGGTGGCGAGGTAGGCCCGCATCAGCTCTGCCGCGACGTCGTCACGCTCGGGCGTCTTGGCCTCCTTCAGCCGCTCCCGGTAGCCCTGCTGATACTCCCGCTGCTTCCGCTTCCGGCGCCGGTACTTCGCCAGGTCCTGCTGATCGTGCCAGTCCATCGCACAGGGCTCCTCTGTTCGCCTGTGCTGAC